>JAIOOZ010000139.1 GCA_021414185.1 Betaproteobacteria bacterium | reverse complement strand
CGTCGCCGCACCCTTGAGACTGACCTTGTTGTCTATGCCTTTGACGCCCTCGACTGCACGCGTGACCGCGATCGCGTGATCGACCTGCTCCTGGCTGTCGACGAAACCGCTCAACTGGACTTCGCCCTTGCGGGTCTCGACTTTGAAATCGAACCCTTTCACGGACGGGTCTTTTACCAGCGCGGCTTTGACGCGGGTAGTCACAACGGTGTCGTCAAGCTCAGTCCCAACCGTCGTACTCGCAACCGGCGCACCGGTGGTTTGCGGGGGTTTGTTGCAGCCGGTCATGAATATCGTCATTGCGCCTGCCAGCGCGGCGGTCAAAACAAATAATCGGGGGCGGGTATTCATGCGAAACTCCTGCGGCCAATAAAGTTGCAACTCTGGACGCGAATTTCGTCCAATCCGGCGGTTTTTTCTGTGCGCTAGCGCACTTAAGAACCGGCCCGTTCCTGTCAACATTCGTATTGCGTCAATTGCCTGCAAAATCAATACGGCGCGAGGTAATTGGAGGACCTTCCGCGGCTGGCGCAGCCGCATCCAGCCGTCACCCTGCCGCCGTAACCTGATTCAGGGTGCAGGCGTTGCAGTTTCACCGCGAAGAAGGAAGACAGAACGTTGAAGCTGAGCAGCAAAGATATTCACAGTGCCCTGCGCCGCGTGGCGACACATCTGCATTACTGGCGCGATCGCCGACGCGTACAGCGCCATGCCGCCGGCGACGAACCTCCGTTGCGGGCAGAGTTGTTCAGCGCCGACCAGATGGAGCAACACGGCAAGGATCTCGCCGGCACGCACCGGCTGAGCGCCGGGAGCGCGCCGGACAGGCTGCTCGGCCGATTGGCAGGGAACGAAGGCATTCTGCGCGACACCTGCTGCCTGCTCAGCGATGCGGTGAAGGCGAACCGCCGGATTACGCCAGCCGGCGAATGGCTGCTCGATAATTTTTATTTAATCGAAGAGCAGATACGCACCGCCCGGCGCCACCTGCCGAAACGCTACGGCAGCGAGCTGCCGCGTCTATCGCACGGCCCCGCGGCTGGCTATCCACGCGCGTACGACATCGCGCTGGAAGCGATTTCACACGGCGACGGCCGGGTCGACCCCGAAAGCCTTGAACGCTACGTCGCGGCGTACCAGAAAATCGTCCCGCTCAAGCTGGGCGAGCTGTGGGCAATTCCCATCATGCTGCGCCTGGCGCTCATTGAAAACCTGCGCCGCGTCGCGGCCCGCATCGCCGCCAGCGCGGTCAACCGCGACCTCGCCGACGACTGGGCCGACCGCATGATGGAGGTCGCCGAAACCGATCCCAAGAGCCTGATACTCGAGATCGCCGACATGGCGCGCTCGACGCCGCCGATGGACAGCGCGTTCGTCGCGGAACTGGCGCGCCGTTTGCAGGGCCAGAGCCCGGCGCTGGCGCTGCCGCTGACCTGGATAGAGCAACGGCTGGCCGAGGAAGGCGCGACGATAGAACAAATGGTCCAGGTGGAGACGCAAACCCAGGCCGCGGGCCAGGTCTCCATCAGCAACAGCATCGGCAGCCTGCGCTCCCTGGGCGCGATGGACTGGCGCGAGTTCGTCGAAACCATGAGCGTCGTCGAGCAGAAACTGCGCGAAGACCCGGTGGGCATCTACGCCACGATGGATTTCGCGACGCGCGACAGCTACCGGCACGCCGTCGAGAAAATCGCGAAAATGAGCCGTCTGTCGGAAGGCGACGTCGCGCGCAAAGCGATTCAACTGGCACACGAAGGCGCCGCTGCCGCGCTCAGCGCAGGCATTGCCGCCGGCGCCACGCGCGCGGCGCATATCGGCTACTACCTGACGGCAGAAGGGTTGCCGCAGCTCGAAGCAGCGGCGCAAGTGCGCTGGTCCGCGATCGAGTCGGCGTGCAAAGCGAGCCGGCGGTATCCGCTGGTCCTGTATCTGGGAACCATCGCACTGTTGACGGCGATTTTCACCTGGGGTTTGCTCGCCAGAGCCCACGCCGGTGGACTGCACGGCTGGTTGCTCGTCGCGGGCGGCCTGCTCGCTGCGCTGTGCACGAGCCAGCTCGCGGTAGCACTCGTGAACTGGTTCGCGACAATGGCGGCGACACCGCATGCCCTGCCGCGGCTGGATTTTTCGTCCGGCATCCCGCCGCATTGCCGCACGCTGGTGGTGGTCCCCACCATGCTCACCCATGCCGCGGGCATCGAAGACCTGATCGAAGCACTCGAAGTACGCTTCCTCGCCAACCGCGACCGCCGCCTGCACTTCGGATTGCTCACGGATTTCACGGATGCTCCGGAACAAACTCTGCCGGCGGACGCGACGCTGCTCGCACTCGCGGATGCGCGCATTGAAGAGCTCAATCAAAAGTACCGGGATGTACAGGACACCGCCGACGGCGATCCGTTTTTCCTGTTTCACCGCGCGCGCCGCTGGAACGCGCAGGAACGCACCTGGATGGGTTACGAGAGGAAGCGCGGCAAGCTGGCCGACCTGAATTTACTGCTACGCGGCGGACCCGACCGGTTCGCGCGAATGACGGGCACGGCGCACGTGCTGCCCTCGGTAAAATACGTGATCACGCTGGACACTGACACGCAGCTGCCGCGTGACTCGGCGCGGCAGTTCGTCGGCACGATGGCGCACCCGCTGAATCATCCGCGCTTTGATGACACGCCCGCGGGTGCACAAGGCCAGCGCGTGGCCGGCGGCTACGGCATCCTGCAACCGCGCGTCGCGGTGAGCCTGCCGGGAACCAACCGCTCGCGCTACGCGCGGCTGTTCGGCGCCGAGCCCGGCATCGATCCGTACACACGCGCGGTATCCGACGTCTACCAGGACGTATTCAGCGAAGGCTCCTTCATCGGCAAGGGCATCTACGACGTCGATGCATTCGAAGCGGCGTTGAAAGACCGCTTTCCCGAAAACCGCATACTGAGTCACGATCTGCTCGAAGGCTGCTACGCGCGCGCCGCGCTGTTGAGCGACGTGGAACTGTACGAAGACTATCCGGCCCGCTACAGCGCGGACGTGGCCCGCCGTCACCGCTGGATCCGCGGCGACTGGCAGATCGCCTCCTGGCTGCTGACGCGCGTGCCCGGCACCAGCGACGGCCAGCGCAATCCGCTGTCGGGACTCGCCCATTGGAAAATTTTCGACAATCTGCGGCGCAGCGTAGTCCCCGCCGGCCTGACGCTGCTGTTGTTGCTGGGCTGGACTCTGTCACCGCAACCGTGGCTCTGGAACCTGGTGGTGCTCGGCATCATGCTGATTCCGTCTGTGTCCGCATCGATACTTGAGTTGTTTCGCAAGCCGGACGAAGTGCTGCCCGGTCAGCACATAAACGCAACCATGCAAGCAGCCACGCGCCACCTGGCGCAGGCTGCCATGACGCTCGCCTGCCTGCCCTATGAGGCCTGGTTCAGTCTCGATGCGATAGCCCGCACCAATTGGCGCATATTCGTCAGCCGCAAAAAACTGCTTGAATGGAGCCCGTCGCAGGAATCCAATCGCGAATTCGAGCGTTACGACCGCACGAGCCTGTCCGCCGCGTATGGAACGATGTGGATCGCGCCGTTGCTGGCGCTTGCAACAGCGTTATGGCTGTTCAGCGCGCGGCCCGGCGCGCTGGCAGTCGCAGCACCGATACTTTTCCTGTGGCTGGTGGCGCCCGCCGTCGCGTGGTGGATCAGCCGGCCGCTGCCGCGCCGCGAGGCGAAACTCTCCAGCGAGCAAACCGTCTTCCTGCAAAAACTTGCCCGCCAGACCTGGGCGTTCTTCGAAACCTTCGTCGGGCCCGAAGATCACTGGCTGCCGCCGGACAACTTCCAGGAGCATCCGGTGCCGGTGGTGGCGCATCGTACTTCGCCGACCAACATGGGGCTGGCACTGCTCGCCAATCTGTCCGCTTACGACTTCGGCTACATCCAGTCGCGCGAACTGGTTGAGCGCACGACACAGACCCTCGCCACCATGCAGGCGCTCGAGCGCCATCGCGGTCATTTCTACAATTGGTACGACACGCAGTCACTGCAGCCGCTGCCGCCGCTCTATATTTCGTCGGTGGACAGCGGCAACCTCGCCGCGCATTTGCTGACGCTGCGGCCGGGCCTTCTGGCGGTGCCTGACCAGCCCATCGTCGGCATCAAGCTGTTCGAGGGCCTGGGCGATACGGTGAGAGTATTCGCAGAAGCTGCCGCCAAACTGCCGCCGGCCGCTTCTGCGCGGCTGACGCAACTGCAAAAGGATATCGAATCCGCGTACGATTCCCGGCCCGCCACCGTTACCGCAGCGCGGAACTGGCTGACGCGTCTCGCCAATGCCGCCGCCGAAGTCACGCGCAGCTTCGAGAGCGACGACCAGACGGCGATAGCGGCAGCCGATGCGAAATGGTGGGCGCACGCGCTGATGCGGCAATGCCGCGGCGCTCTAGATGAGCTGAACGCATTGACGCCGTGGCAGGAGCTGCCGGCTGCGCCCGGCAAACTCAAGGGTGCGCTGGATGCCGCAGTCATCCCCACGCTGCGCGAACTGGCCAATTGGGCAGTGACCTGGCTGCCGGCGATCGAGCAACGCGCAGGTCCGGAGCCCACGCACGAGGAACGCGAGTGGTTGTCCGGTTTGCGGCGGCACGTGACGGAGGCGTCCGGCCTCGCGCAGGCACGCATCGCCGCGCTGGAAAATCTGGCGCAGCAGGCCGGTGAGCTCGCGCACATGGACTACAGCTTCCTCTACAACGAAGCGCGCCATTTGCTGGCAATCGGTTACAACGTCGCCGAGCACCGGCAGGACACGAGCTATTACGACCTGCTGGCGTCCGAAGCGCGTTTGACGACGTTCGTCGCTATCGCGCAGGGCCAGTTGCCGCAGGAAAGCTGGTTCGCCCTCGGGCGCCTGCTGACGAACACTGGCGGCGCGCCGGTACTGCTGTCGTGGAGCGGCTCGATGTTCGAGTACCTGATGCCGCTGCTGGTGATGCCGACTTACGAGAACACCCTGCTCGACCAGACCTACGCAGCGGCCGTTTCGCGGCAGATCGCCTACGGCAAACAGCGCGACGTCGCGTGGGGCATGTCGGAGTGCGGCTACAACGCAGTCGACGCCGCGCTCAATTATCAATACCGCGCATTCGGCGTACCCGGCACGGGGCTCAAGCGCGGACTCGCCGAGGACCTCGTCATCGCGCCGTACGCCTCGGCGCTCGCGCTGATGGTCGCGCCCGAAGCGGCGTGCGCGAACCTGCAGCGGCTGGCGGGCGAAGGCCTTGCCGGAAAATTCGGCTTGTACGAAGCGGTCGACTACACGCCGCTGCGCCTGCCGCGCGGGCAGACCAGCGCCGTCGTGCGCTCCTTCATGGCGCATCACCTGGGCATGAGCCTGCTGGCACTCGCGTATCAACTCCTCGACCGGCCGATGCAAAAGCGCTTCGAAGCGGACCCGCAGTTCCAGGCCACTACGTTGTTGCTGCAGGAACGGGTGCCGAGGTCCGCCGCGTTCCATCCGCACACTGCCGAGTTCTCCGCCATACGCGCCACCGAAAGCGGCCCCGAAATGCCGGTGCGCGTTATCGCCAGCCCCAACACGCCGGTGCCGGAAGTGCACTTGCTGTCGAATGGCCGCTACCACGTAATGGTCACCAACGCGGGCGGCGGATACAGCCGCTGGAAAGACCTCGCGGTGACGCGCTGGCGCGAAGACAGCACCTGCGACAACTGGGGCACGTTCTGCTACATCCGCGACGCCGCGAGCGGCATTTTCTGGTCGACCGCGCACCAGCCGACATTGAAGCGCGCGGATAATTACGAAGCAATTTTCTCCGAAGGTCGCGCCGAATTCCGCCGCCGCGACCTCGACTACGATACGCATACCGAGATCGTCGTGTCGCCGGAAGACGATATCGAACTGCGCCGGGTGCACATCGTCAACCGCGCGCGCACGCGCCGCACCATAGACCTCACGAGCTATGCAGAGGTCGTGATCGCCGCAGCTGCCGCCGACGCGATCCACCCGGCATTCAGCAATCTCTTCGTGCAGACCGAGATCGTTGCCGAGCACAAGGCAATTCTGTGCACGCGCCGGCCGCGCTCGCTCGCGGAGCACGCGCCGTGGATGTTTCACCTGATGGCCGCGCACGGTGCCGGGGTGGAGGAGATATCGTACGAAACGGACCGCGTGCGCTTCGTCGGCCGCGGACGCACCGTGGCAGCACCCCAGGCGATGAGCGACGCCGGCGCGCTCTCGGGCAGCGCCGGCTCGGTGCTCGATCCGGTGGTGGCGATCCGCTATCGCATCACGCTCGAACCGGAACAAATGGCAGTGATAGACATGGTTACGGGTATCGGTGAAACCCGCGATGGCGCATTGAGCCTCATCGGCAAATACTCCGACCGGCGGCTTGCCAATCGCGTGTTTGAACTCGCCTCCACCCACGGTTGGGTAACGCTGCGCCAGATCAACGCCAGCGAAGCCGATGCGCAACTCTACGGCCGGCTGGCGAGTTCCGTCATATACGCGAACGCAGCGCTGCGCGCGGAAAACGACGTGCTCATCAAGAACCGCCGCGGCCAGTCGGGACTGTGGGGCTATGCCATATCCGGCGATCTGCCCATCGTGCTCCTGCAAATCGGCGACCTTGAGCACATCGATCTCGTGCGCCAGGTCGTGCAGGCGCACGCCTACTGGCGGCTGAAGGGACTCGTGGTCGATCTGGTGATCTGGAACGAAGACCACGCGGGTTACCGGCAGGTGCTGCAGGAGCAGATCATGGGCCTCATCGCCGCCGGCGTCGAAGCGCACGTGATGGATCGGCCCGGCGGCATTTTCGTGCGGCGCGCGGAACAGATATCCGACGAGGACCGTATCCTGGTCGAGGCCGTCGCGCGCATCATTCTCAGCGACCGGCGCGGTGCGCTGGCAGACCAGATCGTCCGCCGCGGCCTGCTGGAAGGACGCGCGCCGCATATGAACATGCCGCGCTTCGCACCGACCCGCGCGCATCGCGCCGAACTGCCGAAGCCAGATGTTACGGCGCGGGCGGATCTGCTTTTCAACAACGGGCTCGGCGGATTCACGCCGGACGGCCGCGAGTACGTGATCACGACTTCGCACGGACACGTCACGCCGGCGCCCTGGGTCAACGTGCTGGCCAACCCGCAATTCGGCACTGTCATTTCGGACTCCGGCGCCGCCTACACGTGGAGCGAGAACGCGCACGAGTTTCGCCTGACGCCGTGGGGCAACGACGCCGTCAGCGAAGCCAGCGGCGAAGCATTTTATCTGCGCGACGAGGAAAGCGGGCACTTCTGGTCGCCCGCCCCGCTGCCCGCCCGCGGCGCTGCGCCGTACGTCACGCGGCATGGCTTCGGCTACAGCGTGTTCGAGTACACGGAGGGCGGCATCAGCAGTTCGCTGCGCGTTTACGTCGATCTCGAGGCGGCGGTGAAATTTTCCGTATTGAAAGTGCGCAACGATTCCGGCCGCCTGCGCCGGCTGTCGGCGACCGGTTACGTGGAATGGGTGCTGGGCGATTTGCGGCCGAAATCGGCGATGCACGTGGTTACGGAAATCGACGGCGCAAGCGGCGCGCTTTATGCGCGCAACGCCTACAACACGGAATTCGCCGGACGCACCGCATTTTTTGACAATGACGATGCCAGCCGGACCTACACGGGCGACCGCGCCGAATTTTTTGGGCGCAACGGCACGCTGAAGAATCCGGCCGCGATGTCGCGCTCGCGCTTGTCGAACAAACTCGGCGCGGCGCTCGATCCGTGCGCCGCCATCCAGGTTTCGTTCGAACTTGCCGATGGCCAGGAGCGCGAACTGGTTTTCCGGCTTGGCGCGGCGCGCAATGCCGATGACGCACGCAAACTGGTGCACCGTTTCCGCGGTTCGGCGGCGGCGCGCGGCGCTTTCGATAAAGTGCGGCAATACTGGGAACGCACGCTCGGCGCGGTGCAGGTGGAAACGCCGGATCCGTCGCTCAACGTGCTGACCAACGGCTGGCTGGTCTATCAAACGCTGGCGTCCCGTCTGTGGGCACGCAGCGGCTACTATCAATCGGGCGGCGCGTTCGGTTTTCGCGACCAGTTGCAGGACGTGATGGCGCTCATTTACGCCGAGCCTGCACTCGCGCGCGAGCACCTGCTGCGCTGCGCCGCCCACCAGTTCCGCGAAGGCGATGTCCAGCATTGGTGGCACCCGACTTCGGACCGCGGCGTGCGCACCCGCTGCTCGGACGACTACCTGTGGCTGCCGCTGGCGATGTGCCGCTACGTCCTCGCCACCGGAGACCACGGGGTGCTCGACGAACCGGTCCGTTTTCTTGAAGGGCGCAAGCTCAATGTCGATGAAGAGTCCTATTACGATCTGCCGGGCCACGCGGGCGAGTCGGCCAGCCTCTACGAGCACGGCATGCGCGCGATCCTGCACGGCCTGAGCTTCGGCGAGCGCGGCCTGCCGCTGATGGGCTCGGGCGACTGGAACGACGGCATGAACCTCGTCGGCATCCACGGCAAGGGCGAGAGCGTGTGGCTGGCGTTTTTTCTCTACGACGTGCTGATGCGCTTCACCGCGCTGGCGCGCGTGCGCGGCGACATGCCATTTGCGGAACGCTGCCAGCTGGAAGCGGCGCAACTGCGGCAAAACATTGAGCGCACCGGCTGGGACGGCGAGTGGTACCGCCGCGCCTACTTCGACGACGGCACGCCGCTGGGCTCGGCCGAAAATACCGAATGCCAGATCGATGCCATCGCGCAGAGCTGGGCCGTGCTGTCGGGCGCGGGCGATCCGCGGCGCGCGCGCACGGCGATGGCGGCGGTGGACCGGCGCCTGGTGCGCCGGAATGATGGCCTGATTCAACTGCTCGACCCGCCGTTCGACAAGTCGGATTTGAATCCCGGCTATATCAAAGGTTATGTGCCGGGTGTGCGCGAAAATGGCGGCCAGTACACGCACAGCGCGATCTGGACGGTGATGGCGTTCGCGGCCCTTGGCGACAGCCGGCGCGCGTGGGAATTATTCACGCTGATCAATCCCATAAACCACGCGAGCTCGGCGGAGAAAATCGCCACTTACAAGGTCGAGCCGTACGTGGCCGCCGCCGACGTCTACGCAGTCGCCCCGCATACCGGCCGCGGCGGCTGGACGTGGTACACCGGTTCGGCCGGCTGGCTCTACCGCCTGATTCTCGAGTCGCTGCTGGGATTAAAGCTCGAGGTCGACAAGTTGCGGATAACGCCGTGCCTGCCGGCGGAATGGGAAAATTGCAAAATTCATTACCGCTATTGCGAAACGCTGTACCACATCACGGTGATTCAACTGGCCGGCGCGGATCCTGCAGCCGGCGTGACGGTGGACGGGGTCGACCAGCGTGACGACTTCATCGCCCTGGTCGACGACCGCCAGGAACACGCGGTTGAAGTGAAAGTGCGCCGCGCCTGACGACCGCGGGCGGACTCACTGCAATTGCAAGCTGAGCGGAATGATTTGCAGGCCCCTGGTCGACAACGTGGCAAACAGGACTTGTTGCGGCCCCGTGAATACACCCGTAGTTCCCGCGTAATCCCAGGCGTAAGGATGGTCTATCACCTTCACCAGTTCGATCGCGGCCGCGGACAGACGCACGACGGCAACGCCGCGCGGCCTGACCGGATATGCGCCGATCAACTGCGCGCCATCCCAGCCCAGCACCAGGCGGCTCTCGCTTGCCATCGGCGGCAGGCCGCGCTGAATCTTCACGATCTCCCCCTTGAGATCGACCAGAGCGACGAACCCGCCGTCGCCGGACGATCCGGTCACCACGTAAGAAGCAAGATGCGGCGCGAACTCGACGTTATACGCATAACGCACCGGCATGCCGCCTATGATTTCGCGCTGATTCTCCATCACGCCCGCCGGGTTGATCAACGCGGTATGCAGAGTCATTGCGGGATAGCGTTGCCACACGACCAGCCAGTTGCGGTCGGAGCCCGCGGCCAGCGGCCAGCCGTCGCGATGACCGGATGCAATCTTTATCTCTTTACGCAGCGTGCCGTCGTTTTCGACGACGCGGGCGTAGATGTCCTTGCCAGTGCCGAGGTCGAGAAATCCGCCGCGCTCAGCCCAGCCCTCCCCGTAAGTAATTAAAAACCGGTCGCCCATTGCCGCAACGTGGCCCGAGTGACCGCCGCGCCTGATCGTCATCGGGTAGGCACGCAGTACGTTCAGAGAAGAACTCCACAGCCCGGCGTGCTGGTTGATGCCGCCGTTGCCATCTTCGCTCGTCATCAGGATAGTGCCGCGGGAGTTGATCGCAACGCTCGGCGGTTCCTGTGCTTCCGGCTGGGAGACGAGGATTCGCGGCTCTATAGACGCCGCGTCGCGGGTATCCGGATTCAACCACGCATAGTAGACATCATGCGGCCACGCGCCGCCGAGGTTGGGCCGCGGCGGGTTGCCGGCACTTCCCCACACCAGCAACAGCCTGTCGCCGACGCGGATGAGATCGATGCCATGCTGCCACGCGCGATGGTCTGCAGCCGGTTCGGCACCGCGCGCAACGGGTGCCGCCAGAGCCAGCAGCAGCAATCCGCAGGCAAAAGCGCGCGTCTGCTGCGTATTGATCATGCCGAGTATTGTCGGTTGGCGCCGCGAGAACGATCTGTGCGTTTACGTACATACGGCCCGCGGGTTTTGACCTAGTCTTCGCGCATCGATGAAAGCGCCAAAAATCGGCCGACTCGGTGGCTACGCAATCGCGCAAATGGCAATCAGCCGTGCGTATGTGTCTTTGCACGCGCGGGCCGGAACGTGATTGCCGATCTCCACTCGGCGGCGCCGCTGCCTGACGGGGGTGCGGCCAAAATCTTCCAGGCCCCGCCCGCTCCTGCCGCGATTGCGCAACGCAAACCCGGCGAATTCATGCTGTCGGGAAACTGGACGGCGCTCGGCATCAATACACTCGACCAACAACTCGATGCGCTGCCGGTCGCCAATTTAAAAGAAGCTGCCGTCGATGGCGCAGCCGTCGAAGCGCTCGACACCGTCGGCGTGTGGCTGCTGCAGCGCCTGCTGCAACGCCTGCGCGATGCAGGCGCCGCGCCGGAACTGCGCGGCTGGCGGCCGGAATTCTCGAAGCTGATCGACCTCATCGCGCAAAACCCGCACGCGCCGCCGGTTGCCGCGGTGCGAGCACCACTGCTCGAACGGATCGGCCGCACTACCGTGGCCTGGCTGGAAGAGATCTATGCATTGATGAGTTTTATCGGCGAAAACGCGCTCGCGGCGGCGGCCATCGTCACGCAGCCCAAACGCATACGCTGGCGCACCATCCTGCACAACATCCAGAGCGACGGCTTCAACGCGCTGCCGATCGTGGGACTGCTGTCCTTTTTGCTCGGCGTCGTAGTCGCATATCAAGGGGCCGATCAACTGCAGCGCTATGGCGCCAACATCTTCGTGACCGATCTGGTCGGCGTGTCCATGCTGCGCGAATTCGCACCGCTGCTGACCGCCATCATCGTCGCCGGACGCTCGGGCTCCGCTTACGCCGCGCAGATCGGCACCATGGCGGTAACCGAGGAAATCGATGCCATGCGCACCCTCGGCATCGCGCCGCTCGAGGTGCTGGTGCTGCCGAAAATCCTCGCGCTGGTGTTCGCGCTGCCGCTGCTGACCGTTTACGCCGACGTCTGCGGCGTATTCGGCGGCATGCTGATGGCGCAGACCAAGCTCAACGTCACCTATTCGGAGTTTCTCGACCGCCTGCCGAACGCCATCGAAATGTCGACGTTTTTGATCGGCATCGGCAAGGCGCCGGTGTTCGCGGCAATCATCGCGATGACGGGCTGCTTCCAGGGATTCCGCACGCATGGCGGCGCCGACAGCGTCGGCCGTCAGACCACGCGCGCCGTCGTCCACGCGACTTTCCTCGTGATCGTCGCCGACTCCCTCTTTTCAATCGTGTTCAGCATCCTGGATCTTTGACATGCAAAAAAAGCCCGCAGACACCGCAGTGATCGAGATCCGCAACGTGTCGACGCGCTATGGCGACCACGTCGTGCATGCCGGTATCGACCTCGAGGTGCGGCGCGCGGAAATCTTCGCGCTGGTCGGCGGCAGCGGCGCCGGCAAATCCACCCTGCTGCGCGAAATGATCCTGTTGCAGCGTCCGGACTCGGGCACCATCCGGGTGCTCGGGAGCGACACCCAGTCGTTAAGCGAGGACGAAACGCATGCACTGCTCAAGCGCATCGGAGTCATGTTTCAGCACGGCGGCCTGTTCGGCTCGCTCGACGTGCGCGAAAACATCGGGCTCCCGCTGCGCGAACACACCGCGCTTGACGATGCGCTGATCGACGAAATCGCAGCGTGGAAACTCGTGCTGGCCGGGCTCAAACCCGAAACCGGCGCGCAGTATCCGTCGGAGCTGAGCGGCGGCATGCTGAAGCGCGCCTCGCTGGCGCGCGCGCTGGCGCTCGATCCCGAACTGCTGTTTCTCGACGAACCGACCGCCGGACTCGACCCTGCCAGCGCCGGCGGCGTCGACGAACTCGTGAAAAAGCTGCGCAGCCTGTTCGGCCTCACCATCGTGATGATCACGCACGACCTCGACTTGTTGTGGCAGGTCGCCGACCGCGTCGCCGTGCTTGGCGACGGCAAGGTGCAGGCGGTGGGCTCGATGGAAGAGCTTTCAAAAATCGATCTGCCGCTGGTGCGCCAGTTTTTCGAAGGCGCGCGCGGCCGCGCCGCGCAGGCACAGACCCGGGCACACTAGAAAATGGAAACCAAAGTCAATTACGCAATCGTCGGCGTGTTCGTGGTGGCACTCAGCACCGCGCTCGTTGCCGGCATACTGTGGATAGCCTCGGGCGGCGCCTTTCAGAAACACTACGACCTTTATCTGGCGATCGAGGAAGAATCCGTGGCCGGCCTCAATCTGAACGCACCGGTCAAGTTCAATGGCGTGGACGTAGGCAAGGTGCGCGCCATTCAGCTTGACCCGGCCGACCCGAAGCGGGTAACGCTCACGTTCGCCATCGAAACCGGCACGCCGATCAAGACCGACACCGAGGCGGTGCTGAAAACACAGGGACTGACCGGCATCGCTTATGTGGAATTGAGCGGCAGCAGCGCGGCAGCGCCGCCATTGCAGGCGGCACCCGGGGAGAAATACCCGGTGATCCGCACCAAGCCGTCGCTGAGCGCGCGGCTGGAAAACATACTCACGAACGTACTCGCCAAGCTCGACAGCACATCGAACAGCATCAACGCCCTGTTGAGCGAAGAGAACCAGCTCGCGTTCAAGCAGACCCTCGCCAACCTCGCCGCCGTCTCGGGGACGCTCGCCGCGCGCAAGGGCACGCTCGACGCCGGCATTGCCAGCGCCGCGAAGACTTTCGACAACAGCGCGCGCGCGACTGAACAGTTGGGCCCGGTCATCGAGCGCATCGGCCGCAGCGCCGATTCGCTGGACAAGATGGGCACCGAGGTCGCGGCCACCAGCGCCGCGGCGGGCAAGACAGTCGAGACGGTCGGCGCCGATCTCAAACGGTTCACCTCCGAATCATTGCCGGAAGTGCAGCGCCTGCTCGGCGAAATAAGCGTGCTGGCAGCTTCGCTGCGGCGCCTGAGCGAAAAAATCGAAGGCAGCCCCGGCGGCCTGCTGCTGGGCCGCCGCCCGGTGCCGCCCGGGCCGGGTGAAAGAAAACCGAAATGACAGCCATCAGTCCACGCGCCGCACTGCCGTTGGCCGCCGTCGCGCTGTCGTCGTTATTGCTGCTCGGCGGCTGCGACACGATACGGCCGCTGATAGCGCCGTCGCAGCATCCGGACTTTTACTCGCTGGCGGATGCGCGCAATACCGCGGCACTGGCACCGGCAGGTCCGCGCGCCGCGGGCACAGCGCCGCTGACGCTGATCGTCAGTCCGCCGCATGCGGCAGCCGGTTTCGACAGCCAGCGCATCATGTACGTGCGTCACGCTGACCAACTCGAATACTTTGCATACAGCGAATGGATAGACACGCCGGCGCGCATGATTGCGCCGCTGATCGTCACTGCCGCCGATGCGAGCGGAGCGTTTCGCGCCGTGGTGCAATCGCCCAGCCTCGCAGCAGGCGAGCTGCGGCTGGATACCGAAATCCTGCGCCTGCAACACGAGTTTCCGGGCACGCCCAGCCGGGTGCGTTTTACGTTGCGCGCCTACCTGGTGGACAGCGCAACGCGCGGCGTCATTGCATCGCGCGAATTCGAAGCGGTTGCGACGGCACCCAGCGAGGACCCCCGCGGCGGCGTCACGGCCGCCACCCAGGCGGTAAAAAGCGTGCTCGCGGAACTGGCCGCCTTTTGCGCGCAGACGGCGGGCGCATGGACGCCTGGCCCCGCCGGCGCAGTACCGCGCTGAAGCGGCTCACCCGGCAGGGCTTAAAGCAAGCCGCCCCACACCCGGGACGCCCACTCTTTTATCCTGAATATCAACGGCCGGCGCGCCCACGCTTCTGCCGTGATGGCAACCGAGGCCGCCAGGTCCTGGTCGAACATGGCCTGCATCTGCCGCGCGAACTCCGGCCCGAGGACCACGGCATTGACCTCGTCGTTGTACAGAAAACTGCGCCAATCCAGATTGGTCGAACCGATGCTCGACCACACCCCGTCGATAAGCGCGGTTTTTGAATGCAGCACCCCGCCGCCCCTCTCGTAGATTTTTATGCCGGCCTCGAGCAGTTCGGAGTAGTACGAGCGACCGGCATGAAATACCAGGGCTGAGTCCGACACGCTGGGCAATATCAACTCAACCTTGACGCCGCGCCGCGCCGCGTCGGTCATCGCCTTCAGCAGCTGCGGGTCGGGAACAAAATAGGCGTTCGTCAGGCGCACTTCTTTTTCCGCATTGGAAATCGCCGAGATCAGCGTCAGATAGATGAGGCTGTGAGGATCGTCGGAGGTGCTGCCGATGGCGCGCACCAGATCGCCGCCCTGCGGCTTGAGTTGCGGAAAATAATTTTTTGCAGCCAGCGACTGCCCCTTCTGCTTGGCCCACGTCGCCAAGAAAAGCTTCTGGAATTCATCGACCACCGGTCCGTCGATCTGGATCTGGGTATCGCGCCAGCCGGCGGCCGTGACTGACGACGGTTTGGACCGTGTCGGGCTCGATCCGGACGAATACACGCTGCTTATATTGATGCCGCCGACGAACACGGTCTGACCGTCGATGATCAGTATCTTGCGATGGTCGCGATTGTTGATCTGCCAGCCCTTCTTCGCGGTGAGCGGGTTGACGGGATTGAATTCGAGCACATTGATGCCGCCCGTCTTGAGACGGTCGAAAAAAGCCTTTGGCGTCTTGATGCAGCCGACGCTGTCGTAGATCAGGTTGACCTGCACGCCCCGCGCCTGCTTTTCCAGCAGCAGGTCGGCGAACTGACGTCCGATTTCGTCGTCTTCGATAATGTAGGTTTCGAGGTTGATATGGTCTTTCGCCTTGCGGATCTCGGCGAACATCGCTTTGTAAGTCGCCGGGCCATCCTGCAACAGGACGGTCTTGTTGCCCGCCGTGAGCGGGCTGCCGACTATCGCCTGCTCAAGGGCGACATGTTTCTGCAGTATGTCGATGTCGCCGGATTTACGTTTGAGCTCAGCCAGGATCGCGGCGCTTCTCTGCGGAGAAAGCAGTCCGCGCGCGCCTTCCACCTGGACGGGGCCTGCGGGCTTGCGACCCTCCACATACGGCCGGGCGTCGGGAAGCGTCGCGCATCCCGCCGCGACAAGCAGGCCGTACGCCGCGAATACGATGCGCCGGGCGCGAATCATTTTTTGCCCGTGCGCGCCGCCACGGGCGCCTTGGGTGCCATATCGCTCGCCTTGACGCCGGCGTCCGCCTTGGCTTGATTCATCAGCGCGGTGCAATTGCTCTCCTTCTTTTTGCCGAAATCGAGCAGCGGTATCAGCGCGCCTATGCCTGCCGTTACCGCGCCCAACGCCAGCGCCAGGCCGCCGCGCGCGAGCGCCCCGCCCAATTCAGGCTTCACCACCGGCGTCTTGAAGGAGCCGGTGACAACCATCGGCCCGCGCAGCGATGCCAGGCTGAAACCCTTCGATTGCGACACCAGCCGTAAATGCAGCGATTCATCTGTGAAATTCACGTCCCCGCTGCCGGTAATGTTGACCTTGGGGGTATCCAGCACCAGCGCCTCTACCTGGAAGTCGCCATCAACGGCCTTGAAATTGCCCACCATGCAGCGTATCGGCACCTGCTTGTCGCCGCCGAGCATGACCATCAGCGAATTGGCGATGTCGAGATTCGACAGCCGCAACATCAGCTCGCCGACCGAGCCGCCATCCATGATCAGCGCCGCTTCGCCATTCGCGGAGCCCAGCATCTGCGCGATCGAGTTGCCGTTGCCGGCGAGTCTGGCGCGGCCTCCCATGGTGCCGGTATCGGCGGCCGCCAGCTTCGAATTCGGGAACATCTGGTCCAGGCGCAGGCCTTTCACGGTGATGTCGGCGTGCGTAGCGATGTGCTGTTTGCGCCCGTCCATTTCGATTTGCGCCACGACATTGCCGCCGGCAAACCCGAAGTCCACCGGCGCGAGCTTGAGCTGGCCGGCACGGACGATGAGATGCGCGCTCATTTTATCGAGCGGCATTTTCTCGGTCAGTATCTGCGCACCCCGGAAATGCACATCCGCATCCGCCGCCTGCAGCTTTTCCAGGCTGAACGGCTCGGCCGGCAGTATACGGTCGCCGGGCGGCGGGGCCCGGCTCGGCTGCGTGCCGCGATCGGCGCCAATGAAGCCGCCAAGGTCCTTCATCAACAATTTTTGCGAAACCAGGGCGGCGGTTATTTTTTGCGGACGCTGGCCGCGGTCCACCGCGAAATCGCCGGCTATGTCACTTCCCCCCACCGTGCCCTTGAAGCGCCGGAATGTCCACACGTCGTCAACGTGCTCGAGAAACCCGGCAAGTTTATAGGCGGGAGTCGGCGGAATCGGCACGCCTATTATCGGGTATAGCTGCGCGAGGTCGCTGCCTTCGAGCTTGAAGTTTAGCTGCTCGCCTTTGAGGTGCAAAGGGTCCAGCAACATGCCGTCTACGCTGGCCCTGGTGTCGCCTAATGCACCGCTGGCCTTGAGCGGATAGAGATGCGCGGTGTCGCGCAGGCTCAGCAGCGCGCCCCCGCGCGCGTGCACTGTGGTCGCGAGTCCCTTGAAGCGGCCCTTGCCGGCAACTTCAAGCGTGGATTCCGGCTGCTCCTTGCCGCCCTCCAGAGTTTTGACGTCAAACACGAGATCCGTATTAATGCGGGGATCGCGGTAGGTGACGCCTCCCTGGTCTATGGTCAGCGCGCCAATCGTCGGAAATTCGAACTCCTTGTCCTTGCTCTGCTCGTCGAAGACCCAGTTGGGCACGCCGTCCTTGCTGACTTCGAGCGCTATGCGCGGTTCCGACAAAGCGATTTCGGGAAACGTCACGTTGCCGACCAGCAGCTTCAGGAGGTCGATCCTGAAATCGAGACGTTTGATGTTGGCCATCTCGGGCTCGCGGGCCCCCGCCGCATTACCCAGGACCAGACCGTTGGCGACGATTCGCGGCCGCAGCGAGAGATGAACATCGAGATCGCCGTTGATGGCGAAAGTCCTGCCCGTGGCGCTTGTGACCTTGCGCGCTATCGGATCGCGCAGCCAGTTCCAGTTGAAAAACACGGCAATCAGCACGAGCAGCGCCACGATGCCGAGCAAAGATCCGCCGACCCATTTCAGGACACGGTGGCTTTTCATGCCAGACCCCGGACAAACGTGCAGACAACCATGGTGACCGCCCTACGCAACCGAGAAACTGACGTAAAACCGCCGCGGACAATTACGGTCACGCGGCGGGTTGAGACTGCTTGAAACGAACCGGTATGGTTATTTGCTGCCGGTCACATCGACATCGACGCGGCGGTCCGGCTGCAGGCAGGCGATGACCTTGGCGCTTTTCGGGCCGGCGCATTCGCCCGGCTTGGTCATGGGCTGCGATTTGCCCTTGCCGTCGGTGCTGATCTTGTTGGCCGGGATGTCCTTGCTCATCAGGTAATCCTTGACCGCGGCGGCACGGCGCTCGGACAGCTTCTGGTTGTAGCTAACGCTGCCGAAGCGGTCCGCATGGCCGACCGTAACGATGACTTCGTAGTTGGCGCCCTGCAAAGTGCGCGCGAGCTCATCGAGCATTGCCTTGCCTTCAGGCTTCAGCACCGCTTTGTCGAAATCGAACAGGGCATCGGCCGAGAAGTTGATTTTTTGCGGGAGCATTTTTTCCGGCGCTTTTTTGGCGGGCGGCGCCGCCGGGGTAGCCGGCCTGGCTGGCGCTGCCGGCGCCTGTGCTACTGCAACCGGTTTCGGACACAGCTCGGGTGTGCACTGCTGGCACGCCTTGGCGGCAGCGGCGCGCGCCGGCGTCCAGTCGCTGGTGCGCACGCAGATCGTGCCGCCCACTGCGGTGACGACGTCAAAATTCGGGCCATTCACCAGATAACCTTGGTTCGTGCTGTTGACTTGCGCCATTGCCAGAACCGGAAACAGTGCCGCTACGCCGGCCAAAACCAATGTTCTTGTTGCAATCATGATACTGCTCCTGTGAGGACCTGCTTCGGACAGCAACCAGCGGTTGCAATCCCTGTTGATCGTGGGGAGATTGTCGCGGCCTGCGCTGAATAGTTCTGTGCGTTAGCGTACGCAGCATTTGCAAAGCGCAGCCTGCAGCAACTTCCTAGCGCACGTGAAAATTGCCGCCGCCGAAGAGCCCGACCAGCCCGATGATGATCAGGTACGCCGCGACTATGTAATTCAGCAGGCGCGGCATGACCAGGATGAGTATGCCGGCGATCAGAGATACGACGGGGCCGATGGTAAGGGTGAGGTTCATGGCGGTTCCTTTTTCTGTATGGAGGGGCACCGGGCATTCAATGGTTCAGGCCCGTGTGTGGCGGCAAGTATCGACTTGGACAGACCGGCTATCTGTACGCCTTCGTACATAACGGGCCGGGCCCGGCATCTGCCGCAACGCGCTCGTATCTGCTAACCTTTGCGGAGTTTCCCCAAGGAGGATCACTTGAAAAAATATAATTCAGCGCC
>JAIOOZ010000701.1 GCA_021414185.1 Betaproteobacteria bacterium | reverse complement strand
CGCCTGCTGCTGATGATCCCGACGCTGTTCGGCGTGCTGCTGCTGACCTTCGCGGTCATCCAGTTCGTGCCGGGCGGCCCCGTCGACCAGATGGTGCAACTCCTCAAAGGCGGCCAAGGCGGCGAAGAGGTCGCCGCATCGACCAGCAATATCTACCGCGGCAGCCGCGGCGTCGACCCCGAGAAACTCGCCGAGATCAAGGCGCTCTACGGGTTCGACAAGCCGGCGCACGAACGTTTTGTCGAAATGCTCGGCCGCTTCGCGCGCTTCGATCTGGGCACCAGCTACTTCCAGCACCAGGATGTGTGGACACTCATCAAGGCCAAGCTGCCGGTGTCGATCAGCCTCGGCTTGTGGACTTTCTTTCTCACCTACCTGATCTCGGTTCCGCTCGGCATCGCCAAGGCGGTGCGCCACGGCACGGCCTTCGATCTGGTGACGAGCACCGCCATACTGGTCGGCTATGCGATTCCCGGCTTCGTACTCGGCGTGGCACTGCTCGTATTGTTCGGTGGCGGCAGCTTTCTGCAGCTTTTCCCGTTGCGCGGCCTGACCTCCGATAACTGGAGCCAGCTGGGTCTTGCCGCCAAGGTGACCGACTACCTGTGGCACATCACGCTGCCGGTCGTCGCTTCCGTGATCGGCAGTTTCGCCGTCACCACCATGTTGACGAAAAACACCTTCCTCGAAGAAATCCGCAAGCAATACGTGCTGACGGCGCGCGCAAAAGGCCTGTCGGAGCGCGCGGTGCTCTACAAGCACATTTTCCGCAACGCCATGATCCCGCTGGTCACCGGCTTTCCGTCGGCGTTCATCGGCGCTTTCTTCACCGGCAGCTTGCTGATTGAAACTCTGTTCTCGCTCGACGGTCTCGGCCTCTTGTCGTACGAATCGGTCATCAAGCGAGACTATCCGGTAGTCATGGGCACGCTCTACCTGTTTACGCTGATCGGCCTCGTCACCAAACTCATCACCGACCTCTGTTACGTACTGGTCGACCCGCGCGTGCAATTCAACGAGGCCGGCAATTGAGCACGGCACAACCCACCGCGGCACAGGCGCTCGCCACGGTACGCTCGCTGTCGCCGGGCCGCCGCGCATGGCTGCGCTTCAAGGCCGACCGCCGCGGCTTTGTCAGCCTGTTGCTGCTCGCGGTATTGTTCGCGTTGAGCCTGGGCGCGGAATTTCTGTCCAACGACAAGCCGCTGATCGCGCGCTACGAAGGCCAGTTCTACTTTCCCCTCTTCAAGACATATCCGGAAAACACCTTTGGCGGCGATTTCATCACGCCGACCGACTATCTCGACCCCTTCATCGCCAATAAGCTCTCTGCCGGCAGCAACTGGGTAATTTATCCGCCCAACCGCTACCGCTTCGACACGTTGAACTATTTCGCGCCCAGCCCCAACCCGGCGGCTCCATCGCGCGAAAACCTGCTGGGTACGGACGACCGCGGCCGCGATGTGCTGGCGCGCCTCATCTACGGTTTTCGCCTGTCGGTGCTGTTCGGCCTGGCGCTGACGGCAATCGGCATGCTCGTCGGCATCCTGACGGGCGCCATCCAAGGCTATTTCGGCGGCCGCGTCGATCTCGGATTCCAGCGGTTCATCGAAATATGGGGCTCGATGCCCGAGCTGTACCTGCTGCTGATCTTCGCCTCGCTGTTCGAGCCGAGTATGCTGTTGCTGCTGATATTGCTGTCGCTGTTCGGCTGGATGGGATTGTCGGACTACGTGCGCGCGGAGTTTTTGCGCAATCGCAATCTCGAATACGTGATGGCGTCGCGCGCACTCGGCCTGACCGGACCGCAGATCATGTGGCGGCATTTGCTGCCCAACAGTCTAACGCCGGTGATCGCTTTCCTGCCGTTCCGCATGAGCGGCGCGATACTCGCGCTGACCAGCCTCGACTTTCTCGGGCTCGGCGTGCCGCCGAGCACACCCAGCTTGGGAGAGCTGCTGGCCCAGGGCAAGAACAACCTCGACGCGTGGTGGATATCGCTCACCACTTTCTCGGTACTGGTGGGAACATTGATGTTGCTGATCTTCATCGGCGAAGGTCTGCGTGCCGCGCTCGACACCCGCAAAGGCTGAATGATGACTGGCGCCCCATTGCTGTCGATACGCGATCTCTGCGTCAACTTCGGCCCGGCACGCGTGGTCGACGGCATTTCGCTGGACATCACCGCCGGCGAGAAATTTGCGCTGGTGGGCGAATCGGGCTCGGGTAAAACCGTCACCGCGTTGTCGATATTGCAGCTCAATCAGAATGCAGCCTACGCCGGCGAAATTCGCTGGCATGCGGGCGACCACGCCGCGGCGGACGGCGAAAATCTGCTCGCCTGCGATGAAACGGGCATGCGCAAAATACGCGGCAGCGAGATAGCCATGATTTTTCAGGAGCCGATGACGGCGCTGAATCCGCTCTATACCGTCGGCAACCAGATCGCCGAAACCCTCAGGCTGCACGAAGCGCTGACGCCTGCCGCGGCGGCCGCGCGCGCCGTGGAACTGCTCCGCCGCACCGGAGTGACCGACCCGGAACGGCGGGTGCAAAGCTATCCGCACCAATTGTCCGGCGGCCAGCGGCAGCGCGCGATGATTGCGATGGCGCTGGCCTGCCGTCCCAAATTGCTGATAGCCGACGAACCGACTACGGCGCTGGACGTGACGGTACAGGCGCAGATCCTCGCGCTGCTTGACGAATTGCAGCAAGAATTCGGCATGGCGGTGCTGCTGATCACGCACGATCTGAACCTGGTCCGCCGCTTTGCCACCCGGGTCGGTGTGATGCAGGCGGGCCGCCTGGTGGAAACCGCCGCTACTGCGACGCTTTTCGCGGACCCGCGCCACGACTACACGCGCCACCTGCTGGCAAGCCGGCCGCAGCGCATGGTGGAACCGGTGGCGGGCGACGCTTCGATATTGATGACCGCGGAAAAACTCTCCTGCACCTTCGCAATCAAGCGCGGCTGGTTCCACCACGACGATTTTCATGCGGTGCGCGATGCGGATATTGAATTGCGGCGCGGCGAAACGGTCGGCATCGTCGGTGAATCCGGCTCCGGCAAGACCACTCTCGGCCTGTCCCTGCTGCGCCTGCAGCGGAGCTCCGGTGCGATCCATTTCGACGGCCAGCGGCTCGATGGCATGCCGCAGAATATTTTGCGGCCTTTGCGCAAGCGCACGCAGGTCGTATTCCAGGACCCGTTCTCTTCGCTGTCGCCGCGCCGCACCGTCGAGCAGATCGTCGGCGAAGGACTCCGGCTGCACTTTCCCGAACTCGACGCCGCCGAGCAGCGCTGCCGCATCGTTGCCGCACTGCAGGAAGTCGGCCTCGAAGAAAACATGCTGGGGCGCTATCCGCATGAGTTCTCCGGCGGACAGCGCCAACGCATCGCAATTGCACGCGTGGTCACACTGCAACCGGCATTGCTGCTGCTGGACGAACCAACCAGCGCGCTCGACGCATCGGTGCAGCAGCAGGTGTTGAAGCTGCTCGCCCAGCTGCAGCAACGGCTCGGCATGAGTTATCTTTTTATCAGTCACGATCTCGCCGTGATCCGCGCCGTCGCCCATCGCGTGCTGGTGATGAAGGACGGGCGCATCGTCGAAAGCGGGGAAACTCAAGCCATCCTCAGTGCTCCCGCGCATCCGTACACGCGCGAACTGCTGGCAGCCGCGGCGGTTTGAGCCGAAAGCAGACTTTCAATCGGCTATAATCACGGCGTTATTCTGGAGGAACGGTCTACCATGGGATTTCTTGCCGGCAAACGCGTACTGATCACCGGGCTCCTCAGCAACCGCTCGATCGCCTACGGCATCGCCGCCGCGATGCAGCGCGAAGGCGCGACTCTCGCTTTCACCTACCAGGGCGAAGGCGTCAAGGAGCGCGTACTGAAACTTGCGGCCGAATTCGGCAGCGACATCGTGTTGCCGTGCGACGTGGCGAGCGATGAAGAAATAGCCAAGCTTTTCGCCGACCTCGGCGCGCGCTGGGACGGTCTCGACGGCATCATCCATTCGATTGCGTTCGCGCCGCGCGAAGCGCTGGCTGGCGCATACCTGGATGGCCTGACGCGCGACGCGTTTCGCGTTGCCCACGAAGTGAGCTCGTACAGCTTCGCCGCGCTGGCCAAAGCTGGGCTGCCGATGATGCAGGGGCGCAAGGCGGCGCTGCTGACGCTCACCTACCTGGGCGCGGTGCGCGCGGTGCCGAATTACAACGTCATGGGACTCGCCAAGGCGAGCCTGGAAGCCAACGTGCGTTACCTCGCGCAAAATCTCGGGCCCATGGGCATCCGCGTCAATGGCATTTCGGCAGGGCCGATCAAGACGCTCGCCGCCGCCGGCATCAGCGGCTTCGGCAAAATTCTAAAGTTCGTGGAAGAGAACGCGCCACTGCGGCGCAACGTCACCACCGACGAAGTCGGCAATGTGGCGGCGTTCCTGATGAGCGACCTCGCGAGCGGGGTCAGCGGTGAAATCACCTACGTCGACTGTGGATTCAGCACGACTGCCGCAGGAATGGCTTGAAGGCAGGATTCGGGATTCAGTAAAAACGTTGGCAGGTTCGGGCTTCCCTGAATCCTGAATCCTGCCTTATTGCTGCGGTTTCTTCTCCAGCCGGTCCTGCTGCACTTTGACGTCGGCTTTGAGCTTGAGGCTCGCGACGTAAGCATTGAGTTCTTCCTGGGCGACCAACTGGCGCAGCTCATCCGCCGCCGCCTTGCGCTTGGCCGCATCGGTCACATCCGCGTCCACGACGCGCGTGATCTTCATCAGCACGTAGCCGCCCTGCGGGGTCTCGACGCCGGCATAGGCCGGCAATTTGCCGCCGTCGGCCCTGAATATCTCGGCGACCGCCGGGCCGGCATAGCCCTGCGCGTTTTCGCGCGTCACCATCTTGGCGGCACCCCAGCTGACTTCGCCGGCGTCGCCCTGCTTTAATTTCGCGAGCAATTCCCGCCCCTGCTTCGCCGCGAGCTGTGCCGCCTGCTGGCGCGTCAGCCGCTTGACGATATCGGCCCGGACCTCTTCAAGCGGCCGCACGGTGGAAGCCTTGTATTCAATGACGCGCGCCGAGACCAGCGTATTGTTGCCGACATCGACGACCTCGGTATTGCGCTTGTTCTTGACGGCGTCGTCTGCAAACACCGCCTGCATCAACTTCGGGCTGTTCAGGAGCTTGTTGTCGCCGCCGGCACGGCTGACCCAGCCGCTAGTTTGAATGCCGAGCTTCATTGCGTCCGCGGCCGGCTTCAGGCTGTCGCCCTGCTCGAATACCTTGTTGTTGAGTTCTTCGGCAAGTTCGGCGAATTTCTTGCCGGCTTTCTGGCGCTTCAAATCGAGTTCGACCTGCTTCCTGACGTCGTCGAAGCCGTGCCCTTTCGCCGCGGTGAGCCGGATAATGTGAAAGCCGAACTGGGACTCGACGAGCCCCTCGATATCGCCCGGCTTCATCCTGAACACGGCATCGTCAAACGGCTTGACCATCGCGCCGCGCGGGAAAAACCCGAGGTCGCCGCCCTTCGCCGCGGACCCGGGGTCCTGCGAATTTTTCTTCGCCACCTCGGCGAAGCTTGCCGGATTCTGCTTCACCTGCTTCAGCAATTGCTCGGCCTTCGCGCGCGCGGCCTGCTTTTGTTCGACGCTCGCCTGGGCGTCCGCCGTAATCAGTATATGGCTCGCCTGGCGTTCTTCGCCCTTCGCGTACTGTTTCAGGTTTTGCTCGTAGAACTGCTTGACCTCTTCGGCGGTCGCGTCAGTCTGCGCGGCGATCGCGTCCAGCGACAGCGTTACATACTCGAGTCGCGCCTGTTCCGCGACCTGGAACTCCGTTTTATTCGTGTCATAGTAATTCTTGATGGCGCCGTCTTCGACCTTGACTTGCGCCACGAATTTCTCCGGATCGAGCGTGCTCTGGCTGACTTCACGCTGCTGGGAATTGATGCGCAACAGCCGCTCCGCCACGGCACCCGGCACGATCGCCGTCGACAGATAGGCGCCGTTCATGCGCTGTTGCATGATGTCGCGCCGCAGGGTGCTTTCAAAACCGAGCTCGGTCATGTTCTGGCGCTTGAGCAGCTCGACGTAACGGGCGTGCGAAAACTTGCCGTCTTCCTGAAACGCCGGCTGCTCGCTGATCACCTGCTGCAGCTGCTCGTCGGAAACCAGCACATTGCCGCGCACCGCCTGGTTGATCAGCAGGCGCTGGCGGATGACGCCGTCGAGTGCTGCGAACCTCAGCTCGGAGCTGTCGAGCATCGCCGGATCGACGCGGCCGCCCATCAGACGCTGCAGATAGTTCTGGCGCTCCTGCAGGGCGATCGCGAACTCCTGCTGGGTGACGGGCTGGCCGCTGATCGTCGCCACGTGATTGCCGCCGTCGGAGCTGCGGAAGTAGGAGTCGATGCCGAAAAACGCAAACGGCAGAAAGATGACCGCCAGCATGAGCTGGATCAGCTTTTTGTGCTTGTGGACGAGATCGAACATAGGTCAATTCACCGCGGCAAATGAAGCATGCATGCTACTGCAACCAATACGCGCTTCGCCATGAAACGCGCCCAAGTCGGGGCGCGCCATGCGCGCGCCAAAAAAAAGGCGAACCCTGGTTCGCCTTTGTGAGTCTGGCGGAGTGGACGGGACTCGAACCCGCGACCCCCGGCGTGACAGGCCGGTATTCTAACCAACTGAACTACCACTCCCATGGTGTTCTGCTACAGACCCTGGTGGGTGCTGACGGGATCGAACCGCCGACATTCGCCTTGTAAGGGCGACGCTCTACCAGCTGAGCTAAGCACCCGTGACCGCAGGAAACGCTTAAACGCTTGCTAACACGAATTTGGGGTAGATACGCACTGCGCATCTACCCCAAAGTGTAATCTTTTGACTACTGTTTTGAGACTGCTTTCAGACTACTGAATTAACGCTAGTTTACCGCATCTTTGAGCGCCTTGCCAGCACTGAACTTGGGCACGCGGGCGGCCTTGATCTTGATCGCCTCGCCGGTGCGCGGG
This sequence comes from Betaproteobacteria bacterium, assembly GCA_021414185.1. Taxonomy (GTDB): domain Bacteria; phylum Pseudomonadota; class Gammaproteobacteria; order Burkholderiales; family SG8-41; genus PALSA-1004. Next base: position 2,300 of record JAIOOZ010000701.1, on the reverse strand, counting down.
TTGCGCCCGGTGCGCGCGGCGCGCTTGCCGACCTTGAAAGTGCCGAACCCTACCAGCGTGACGCTCGAGCCTTTTTTCAATGCGGCCTTGATCGCGCCCAACGCCCCATCCAGCGCCTTCTCGGCGGACGCTTTGGAGATATCGGCAGATTTCGCGATAGCTTCAATCAACTCCGATTTATTCACGTAACTCCCCTTTTAAAATTGAATACAGCCGACAGGTGAACCGCAGGCCGGAGTAAAAACCCGGCACGCGATTTACGCCATGCCGGGCCCGGGTTCCTGTAGATGATTTATAGCAAGCGCGAAAACACGGTGTCAAGCAAATGGCCTCAATTACGGGCGATCATTTCAATCATGGTGTGCGAATTGTCACACCGCAATTTCCGCACCACCTTGCGCTCACGCGCGTCAGTGTTTGATTGCAGGCGCGGCCGGTTGCTCCACCGCCGGCACAGGTGCAACTTCAGGCTTGTCCGCAAGTGCTTCGGGCTTGCGTTCGAGCGCCATTTCCAGCACCTGATCGATCCACTTCACCGGATGGATATCGAGCCGGTTTTTAATGTTGTCAGGTATTTCCGCGAGGTCCTTAACGTTCTCCTGCGGGATCAGCACGGTCTTGATGCCGCCGCGATGCGCCGCCAGCAGCTTCTCTTTCAGACCGCCGATCGGCAGCACTTCGCCGCGCAACGTGATCTCGCCGGTCATCGCAACGTCGGCGCGCACCGGAATGCCCGTAAAGCACGACACCATCGCGGTGCAAATGCCGATACCCGCGCTCGGGCCGTCTTTCGGCGTGGCGCCCTCGGGCAAGTGAATGTGGATGTCGTTCTTCTGGTAGAAGTCTTCGGCGATGCCGAGCAGGCGCGAGCGGCTGCGTACCACCGATAACGCGGCCTGTATCGATTCCTGCATCACTTCGCCGAGCTTGCCGGTGGTGATCGTCTTGCCTTTGCCCGGCATGACCGAGCTTTCTATCGTCAGCAGTTCGCCGCCGACTTCCGTCCACGCCAGACCGGTGACCTGACCGACCTGGTTGTTTTTCTCGGCGAGCCCGAAAGTGTAACGGCGCACGCCCAGGAACTTGTCGAGATTGCGCGCGTTGACGGCGACCTTGCGCACGGCCTTCTCGCCCTTGCGCACGACCAGCATCTTGACCACCTTGCGGCAGATCTTGGAGACTTCGCGCTCGACACTGCGCACGCCGGCTTCACGCGAGTAATAGCGGATGATGTCGCGCACGGCGCTTTCCGAAACAACTATCTCTTCCGGCTTCAGCCCGTGGTTCTTCATCTGCTTGGGCAGCAGGTGATGGGTCGCGATATGCACCTTCTCGTCTTCGGTGTAACCCGACAGGCGTATCACTTCCATGCGGTCGAGCAGCGCGGGCGGAATGTTCAGCGTATTGGCGGTCGCCACAAACATTACGTCCGACAAGTCGTACTCGACTTCGATGTAGTGGTCGACGAAAGTGTGGTTCTGCTCGGGATCGAGCACTTCGAGCAGCGCGCTCGCGGGGTCGCCGCGGAAATCCATGCCCATCTTGTCGACTTCGTCGAGCAGAAACAGCGGATTGCGCACCGCGACCTTGGTCATGTTCTGCAGGATTTTGCCGGGCATCGAACCGATGTAAGTCCGGCGATGACCGCGGATCTCGGCCTCGTCACGCACGCCGCCCAGCGACATGCGCACAAATTTGCGGTTGGTCGCCCGCGCGATCGACTGGCCCAGCGAGGTCTTGCCCACGCCCGGCGCGCCGACCAGGCACAGGATAGGCGCTTTCATCTTGTCGACGCGCTGCTGCACGGCGAGGTACTCGACGATGCGCTCCTTGACCTTCTCCAGCCCGTAGTGGTCTTCGTCGAGCACGGCTTCGGCTTTGACGAGATCGGTGCTGATCTTGCTTTTTTTCTTCCACGGCAGCGACACGATGGCGTCGATGTAGTTGCGCACGACCGTCGCCTCCGCCGACATCGGCGACATCAGGCGCAGTTTTTTGAACTCGGTTTCGGCTTTCTTGCGCGCGTCTTTCGGCATGTGCGCGGTCTTGATGCGCTTTTCCATGTCGTCGAGATCGGCGCCCTCTTCGAGCTCGCCCAGTTCCTTCTGGATCGCCTTGACCTGCTCGTTCAGGTAGTACTCGCGCTGGCTTTTTTCCATCTGGCGCTTGACGCGGCCGCGGATGCGCTTTTCCACCTGCAGGATGTCGAGTTCGCCTTCGATCAGCGTGAGCAGGTGCTCGAGCCGCTTTTTGGCGGCAAACATTTCGAGCACTTCCTGTTTTTGCTCGAGTTTCAGCGG
>JAIOOZ010000700.1 GCA_021414185.1 Betaproteobacteria bacterium | reverse complement strand
CGTTCCCGCCGGCGCCAGTATCCCGTTGTAAGTTGCCGATTCGTAACCGGGCACGCCGGCTTCGGCTATGGTCGGCAGGTTCGGGTAGAGCGGCGAGCGTTTGGCGCTGGTCACGCCGAGCGCGCGCATGCGGCCGGCGTTGATGTACGGCATCGACGTACTGATCTGGTCGAACGTGAGCATGATCTGGCCGCCGACGAGGTCGATCAGCATCGGCGACTGGCCCTTGTAAGGCACGTGCAGCATTTTGATGCCGGCCTGGCGCGCGAAGAGTTCGGCGGCGACGTGCGCGGTCGCCCCGATACCGGCGGAGCCATAAGCGAGTTCTCCCGGGTGTGCCTTCGCGAGTGCTATGAGTTCCTTCACCGATTTCGCGGACAGCGAGGGGTGCACCACCAGCACCTGCGGCACGAGGCAGGTCTGCGTGACGCCGATGAAATCCTTCAGCGGATCGTAGCCCGGGTTGGCGACGAGGCTGGGGGCAGCAGCAAAAGTATTGGCCATTGCGAGCAGCGTGTAGCCGTCGGGTGCTGCTTTCGCCACGAGCTGGGTGCCGATCAGGTTGCTCGCACCCGGGCGCGGCTCGACGATGATCTGCTGGCCGAGGCTCGTGGTGAGTTTTTGCGCGACCACGCGCGCCACGAGGTCGATATTGCCGCCGGGCGCCGATGGCACCACGATGCGCAGCGGCTTCGTCGGGTAGTTCTGCGCTGCGGCAGGAGCGGTGAGCGCGCACAGGAAAACAGCGGCAAGGGCAGGTACAGCGTGGCGGGTAATCGATGACGAATCCATGAGCGACCTTTCCAGAAAGACAAACCTGCGTTGACTATTCGCCGCGGATGCCGGCGGCCTTGACGACTTTCGCCCATTTCGCCATTTCAGTTTTGAGGAAGGCGGCGAATTGTTCGGGCGTGTTGCCGATGGGGTCTGCGCCCATGGCGGAAAAGCGCTCTTTCATCTGCGAAGTGGCGAAACCCTTGTGCACCTCGGCGCTGATGCGCGCGACTATGTCAGGCGGGGTGGCGGCGGGCGCCAGCAAGCCGAACCATGCAGTTACCGAATAGCCGGCGAGTCCGGATTCGGCGATAGTCGGCAGGTCGGGCACCAGCGCCGAACGCTGCGAGCCGGTGACGGCCAGCGCGCGCAGGCGGCCCGATTTGACATGGGGCAGGGTGATGACCATGTCGGCGAAACCTATCATCGTTTCGCCGCCGATCAGCGCGGTGAGTCCCGGCGCGCTGCCTTTGTACGGGATGTGCGTCAGTTTCACGTTCGCCATGCTGGAAAACAATTCGCCGGACAGATGCTGCGCGCCGCCGGCGCCGCCCGACGCAAAAGTCACCTGGCCCGGACGCGCGGCAGCGAAAGCGATCAGTTCCTTGACCGACTTCACCGGCAGTGCCGGATGCACCACGCAGATATTGTTGATGGCGGCCAGCAAAGAGATGGGTGCCAGGTCTTTGACCGGGTCATAGCCAAGCTTGCCTTCGAGCGACGGTGCGACCGCGAATGAAAGTGAGACGGTGTTGAGCGTATAGCCGTCGGCGGGCGAGCGCGCCGCCACCGCCGTACCCACATTGCCGCTGTTGCCCGGGCGGTTGTCGATGACGGCAGGCTGCCCCCATGCTTCCGTCAGCAACTGGCCGACAGCACGCGCGAAGAGGTCGCTGGGACCACCCGCGGCGAAAGGCACGATGATGCGGATGGGTTTGGACGGATAGCTTTGCGTCTGCGCGGTTGCAACATGCGACATGCACAGCAACGTGAGAGCCAAGCAGCGCAGTGAGGGCTTTAACAAGAGGCGCATCATCCGATCCAATCTCAATAATCCAGAGCGATAATAAAACCCTAAAAGCAAGCCACAGAGGACACAGAGAACACAGAGGAAAAGCAAACAAGGATTATGTAATTTATTTTTGTTTTTCGTATTTCTCTGTGTTCTCTGTGCTCTCTGTGGCAAATGCTTTTGAATTTATCAGCAGTTCCGACTAGGGCGCACCGAAGCCGCCACCGCCCGGCGTTTCGATCACGAACACGTCGCCCGCGTTCATTTCTATTTTGTCCGCACCCTGGAGCTTGATGCGCTGGCCGTTTTTGCGCAGCACGTAATTGCAGCCGACTTCGCCCGGCTTGCCGCCGGCCATGCCGTAAGGCGGCACGATGCGATGGCCCGACAGTATCGCCGCGGTCATCGGTTCGAGAAAACGCACGCGGCGCACCGCGCCATTGCCGCCGTGCCACTTGCCCCGGCCGCCGCTCTTGCCGCGGATGGTGAAGTTTTCGAGCAGCACCGGAAAGCGCCACTCGAGTATCTCGGGATCGGTCAGGCGCGAATTCGTCATATGCGTCTGCACGACGTCGGTGCCGTCAAAACCATTCCCCGCACCGGAGCCGCCAGAGATCGTCTCGTAATACTGATATTTTTCGTTGCCGAAAGTGAAGTTGTTCATCGTGCCCTGCGAAGCGCCCATCAGTCCGAGCGCGCCGTAAAGCGCATCGGTCACGCATTGCGAAGTCTCGACGTTGCCGGCCACGACCGCAGCCGGGTAGCGCGGATTGAGCATCGAGCGTTCGGGGATGATCACTTCTATGGGTTTCAAACAGCCCGCGTTGAGCGGGATGTCGTCGTCCACCAGCGAGCGGAATACGTACAGCACTGCCGCCATGCAGACGGCGGACGGCGCGTTGAAATTGTTTTCGAGCTGCGGGCTGGTGCCGGTAAAGTCGATGACCACGGTGCGCTTTTCCTGGTTGAAACGGATCGCGACCTTGATGATGGCGCCGTGGTCCATCGGGTATTCGAACGCGCCGTCTTTCAGCACGTTGATCACGCGGCGCACCGATTCTTCGGCATTGTCCTGCACGTGGCGCATAT
>JAIOOZ010000699.1 GCA_021414185.1 Betaproteobacteria bacterium | reverse complement strand
ACGGCGCTGGCGGTCCCGCAACGCCACCACGATCGCATAAACAGAAATGGCGGCCGCGGCCATGGCGCTCCACACCGCGATGCGCAGGATCAGGAATCCGCTGCGATAGTCCCACCAGCCCCAGCGCACGCCGAGGCCGGCAAGCAAAGCGGCGACGCCCGACGCCAGCGCAATGCCAAAACCGCTGCCGGCGAGTATCGCTCCTGTGGGTCGTCGCGAAGTTGCAGGTGGGTTGTCCATGCGGGCTCCAGAAATGCAGGGGGCGCGGCAGAGTCCACTTTACACCGTTTGCGGCGGATCAGAAGTAAGCGGTGCCCGCCATGGCGAGGTTGCCGGCGGCATTGGCGGTCCACAACTCGGCGCTGGCGCCGTCGGCAGCCGGATTGCCGTTGACGGTAAAGCGCTCGCTGTGAAACACCGGATGCAGCGCGCGGTAGTCGAGTTTTTTGACCGGACGCGCAGCATGCCGGCGGCACAGGTCGAGCAGCAGGGTGGTTTGCAGCGGGCCGTGCACGATGAGACCGGGATAGTGCTCTTCGTTCTTCACGTAATCGAGATCGTAATGGATGCGGTGGCCGTTGAACGTGAGCGCCGAGTAGCGGAACAGCATGACGGGGTCGCCCGTCAGGCTGCGTTGCCAAGCCGCGGATTGCGGCGCGGGTTTGCCGGGCGGCGGGGCGTCGCCGGCTTTGGCGGCGTCGCGGTAAACGATGTCGTGCTCTTCGCGCACCGCGGCGGTTTTGCCGGCGCTGATGGTATGGCGCACCGTCACGAACACGAGATCGCCGCTGCGCCCGTGTTTGGGTTCGACGCTGAGGATTTCGGAATCGCGGCGGATCGCATCGCCGATGCGCAGCGGCGCCAGGAACTCGATGCGGCCGCCGGCCCACATGCGGCGCGGCAACGGCACCGGCGGCAGAAAACCGCCGCGCTTCGGATGGCCGTCGGGCCCGAGTTCGGAAGCGCGCTTTGCTTCCAGAAAGAAAAGCCAGTGCCAGCCGGGCGGGAGTTCATCGCCTGTTTTTGGCGCTGCATCGTCGCGGTCGAGCGTGGCGGACAGCGCCGTGACCGGCCACGCGGCGACGGTATCAGTGACCGACTCCGTTTTGCCCACCCACTGGTGCAGATGGTCTAACTCATTACTCATCGCTCATTACCCATCACGCGTGCGGAAGCGCGTCAGCTGCCGGGAAGATTATGCAGCTCGGGGAAATACAGGTCTTTCCACGAGCTCGCTTTGCTCTTCAGGGTGCCGGTCTTGGTCATGAAGTCGGCGATAGGCAGCGTCTGCTCGGGCGTCATCGTGATCCTGATTTCGGGGTCGTAAAGCATTTTCACGATTCCTTCCACGCCGCTTTTGTCCTTGGTCTCCGCGACATAGATTTTGGCGGCGGCGAGCTTGTTCGCGTTGATGTATTCGGTCGCTTCCTTATAGGCATTGAAGAATGCTCGATAGGTTTTCGGGTTTTCATCGCGGAACTTGCCGGTCGCCCAGGTGACGAGGAAGGACGCCGGTCCGCCGGACAAGTCGTACGAGTTCAGGATGCGGCGTACGCCGGGTTTTTCGAGTGCCTGGTACTGAAACGGCGGCGATGAGAAGTAGGCGGTGATTTCCTTGCCCGACAGGAAGGCGGCGAGACCATCGGGATGCGACAGGTTGCGGTAGAGCGTGCTGAACTTGTTGTAGTTGGCGTCGCCGAATTCTTTCGCTGCCGCCATTTGCAGCATGATGGTCTGGATCGACTGGCCGGCGCCCGCCATCGAAATGCGGTCGTTGTCGGTAAAGTCGCGGATCGACTTGACGTTCGGGTTGTTGGTGACGAGGTACATCGGCATGGAAGAGAGCGCTGCGACGGCCTTGACGTTAAGCGTGCCGCGCGTGCGGTCCCACAGGATCAGGAAGGGTGCCGTACCGCCGGAGGCGATGTGCAGGCTGCCCGATAACAGGGCGTCGTTCATCGGCTGTCCCGAGCCAAGCACCGACCATACTACCTTCGTATCGACGAGTCCGGCGGTCTTCAGATGCTTCTCGACCAGCCCGTTGGCCTTCATCAGTGTCAACGGCAGGTAACCGATGCCGAATTGTTGCGCGATCCTGAATTCCGACACTTCGGCTGCAGCGGCAGACATCGGGACGGCGGCGACCGCGGCCGCCAGCAATAACAACAGTTTCATCGTGCGCATCGTTATTTCCTCCTTTGGTTTTTATGGGTTTAGCGTAACACGGGTTGGTATCATGGGCGCACGCCGGATTTGTGTTTCGGCCCGACGCTGGTGGCGAGTTTGCCCTGCATCGCGTTGATGAATCGGCATAAGTACGTACGCGTATCGCGCGGATCGATCACGTCTTCGACGGCGAAAGCTTCTGCCGTCAAAACGGGCGACGCAAATCTGCGCAGTTCCGCTTCGATTTCCTGCGTGCGCAACGCGGGGTCGGGCGCGGCAGCGATTTCGCGGCGATAGGCGGCGGCAACGCCGCCTTCGACCGGCAGCGAACCCCATTCCGCCGACGGCCAGGCAATCTTCAGATCGAGGCCGTTCTTGTCGGTCGTGCCCATGCCGGCCATGCCGTAGCATTTGCGGATCACCACCGTCAGCATCGGCACCGTCAGTTGCAGTCCGACGTAGACGGTGCGCATGCCTTCGCGCAGTGTCGCCGCCATTTCCGCCTGCGTGCCGACCATGAAGCCCGGCACGTCGACCAGAAAGATCAGCGGGATGTGGAAGGTGTCGCACATTTCCATGAAGTGCGTCTGCTTGCGCGCCGCTTTGACGTCCATCGCACCGCCGTACACCATCGGGTTGTTGGCGACTATGCCGACCACCTTGCCGTCCATGCGCGCGAGGCAGGTGATGACCGAACGGCCGAACGACGGTTGTATTTCGAACATCGAACCGCGATCGACAATCATCGCGACCAGTTTTTTCATGTTGTAAGCCTGGCGCCGCTCGCGCGGCACGATCTTGAGCAGGCCTTCATCACGGCGGTCAGCCGGGTCATCGCACGCCACTGTGGGCGGCAACTGCCAGACGTTCTGCGGCAGGTACGAGAGAAAACGCTTGATTGCCGCAAAGCAGTCGGTTTCGTTGTCGACCACGTTGTCGACTGTGCCCGCCATGTCGACGGCGATATGCGCGCCACCCAACGCTTCCTTGTCGACTTTTTCGCCGAGCGAGCGCTCGACCACTGGCGGTCCCGCAGCGAATATCTGGCTCGAACCTTTCACCATCACCGACCAGTGCGACAAAATTGCGCGTCCGGCGGGGCCGCCAGCGGCGGTGCCGAGCACTGCGCTGATGACCGGCACTTCGCCGAGCAGTTCGACTGAGCGCTCGAAGCCGTGAATGCCGGGGAACACGGTGTAGCCGCGTTTTTGCGCCGAGGTCACGCTGCCGCCCGCGCCGTCGATCAGGTTGATGAGCGGAATCCGGTACTGGTGGGCGAGGTCTTCGACGAATCCACCCTGGCCACCTTTGCGTCGTGTGCCGCCCCAGCTGGTGCCGCCGCGCACAGTGAAATCCTCGCCGCCGATCGCGACCTGGCGGCCGGCGATGGTGCCGAGTCCCATGACATACGGCGCAGGGGTAACGCTGACGAGTTTGCCGTCTTTATAGGTTGCGCTGCCGGTCAGCTTGCCGACTTCCTGGAACGAGCCGGCATCGACGAGCCCATCGATGCGCTCGCGTACCGTGAGCCGGTTCTGCGCGTGGTGGCGCGCGACCGCTTCCTCGCCGCCGAGTGCCTCGGCATATGCATGGCGTTGCTGCAGTTCGTCGGTTTCGGGTTTCCAGGTCATGTTGTATTACTCATCATAAGAGCAAAGTATTAACCGCCAAGGCGCCAAGGCTGCCAAGGAAAATCGGAACGAAGCAGCGGAAAAAAATACAACCATCATGGTAAAACGCAAGTAATCAGATATCGCTGTCTTGGTTCCATTCCCGGCTTTCTTGGCGGCCTTGGCGTCTTGGCGGTTCAATTAAAAACTGGTCGGCCACGACGACAGCAAATGACGCCCGACGCCCTTGGTCGCGCGCAGCTGATGCACGTCGAGCATTCGCAGGAGGTAGTCGCGCGTCTGCTCGGGGCGTATCACGTCCTGTACCGCGTAAATCGCCGCGATGTCGTAGACCGAGTTGTCTTTCTGCATCTTGCCGAGCTTGTCATCGAAGCCCGGCTCGCCGGGTTTCAATCCGTGCACCACGGTGACGGCGTAATTCGGGTCCATGAAACTGACTTCGGCCGTCGGCCACGCGACAAACTCATCCGAATTGCGGCCGCCGCCCATATTGATATAGGCCTGGCCGTAACTCTTGCGCAGCAGCACCGTGAGTTTGGGCACCGTCACCAGCGACAGCGCATTCATGAAATTCATGATCTTGCCCGGCGCGCGCTTGCGTTCGGCTTCGACGCCGATCGCGAAGCCCGGCGTATCGACGAACATCACGATCGGAATGTTGTAGGAGTCGCACAGCACGATGAAGCTGATGATCTTGTCGCAAGCGTCGGCGTCGAGCGCGCCGCCTTTGTATAGCGGGTTGTTGGCGATCAAACCGACCGTCTTGCCGCCCAGTCGCGCGAGCGCGGTGACGCCGGCCTTGCCGAAACGCGCTTTGAGTTCGAAATAGCTGTCGTTGTCGACGGTGGCGCGCAGGATCTTGCGCACGTCGTAGACCTGGGTGCGGCTTTCCGGCAGCAGCTTGAGGATGTCTTTTTGCGCATCACCCGAGCCGGCTGACACTGGCACTACCGGCGGCGCCTCGTTCTGGTGGCTCGGCAGATAGGAGAGGAAAGTCTTGATCGCATCGAGCGCCTCTTCGTCGGTATCGACGACCATGTCGGCCATGCCGGTCACGTCAGCGTGCACGCGCCAACCGCCAAGCTCCTCGGCGTCCACCGTGTCGTTCATCGCGAGCGAGGCCAGCAACGAACTCGATACCGCGACGATAGCGCCTTTGCGCATCACGTTGAAATCCGCGAGGCAGCAGTACCACGTCGATGAGCCGTAGCAGAGGCCCAGCGCCGCCGACACCCAGGGCGATTCGCGCTGGCGCAAGTACTGATGCGGGTCGAGACCCAGCAATGAGCCCATGCCGCGCGCGCCCATGTTGTCGGGCAGCCGCGCGCCTGAAGATTCGCCGAGAAAAACCAGCGGCATGCCGCGCGAAACGGCGGTGCGTTTGATGTGGCCGATTTTTTTCATGTTCGTCGCGGCCGAGGACGCGCCCATCACGGTGAAGTCGTTGGCTACGCACGCCGCTTCGCGGCCGTGGATCTTGCCGAAGCCGGTGAGCTTGCCGTCGCCCGGGCTTTTGTCGCCCGCTTCCGGGTAAACGGAAGTGCCGAACAAGCCGGATTCGATGAAGCTTTCCTTGTCGAACAAATAGGCGAGGCGCTCGCGCGCATTGAGGACGCCGGCGGCGCGTCGTTTCGCCAGCTTGTCCGGCCCGCCCATGGCGAGCGCCTTGGCGCGCCTGCGTTCGAGGTCTTTGAGTAAATCGTCGTGTGCCATGGATATGCTTTCTAGGATGCTTCCGATGCCTCGACGCTCGTGGCGCCGGCGGTAGTGTCGCAAGTGATGATGTGTTCCGCTTCGAGTTGATCGATCTCCGCCGCCGACAGCCCGGTGAGTTCAATAAGAACTTGGCGCGTGTCTTGGCCGATGCGATGGCCGCTGTGGCGGATCGCTCCGGGTGTCATCGACAGTCTGGGCACGACGTCGGGGACGGTCACGGTGCCCAGATCGTCGTCCGGGACTTTGGCGAGCATGCCGCGCGCGGCGTAATGCGGGTCGGCGAAGATGTCGGCCATCGTGTATATGCGCGCGGCCGGTACTTCGGCGGCATGCATAAGTTGCTCGGCTTCGGCGCAAGTGTGCCGCAAGGTCCAGCGCGTGATGATGTCGTCGATGGCGTCCTCGTGCTCGACTCGCGCGAGGGCAGTGACAAAACGCGCGTCGGTTGCCAGCGCGGGTTCACCGATGGCTTTGGTGATGCGCCTGAATACGGCATCGCTTGCCGCGGTGATGTGTAGATATTGCTGGTCCGCGGTCGGATAGAGATTGTTCGGCGTATTGCCGGGCAGACGCGAGCCGGCGCGCATGGCGACCGTGCCCAGTTTTTCGAACGCCGGCACGTGCGGTTCCATGAAACTGAAAGCGCCTTCGTAAAGTGCCGCGTCGATGACTTGTCCCTTGCCGGACTTGTGGCGCGCCTCGAGTGCCAACATGGCGCCGAACGCCGCATAGAGGCCGGTGATGTAATCGGTGGTGGAAGTCGCGATGCGGCCGGGCGGCCGGTCGGGATCTCCGGTGATATGGCGTATGCCGCTGACCGCTTCGCAGATCACGCCGTAACCGGGGCGCTCGCGGTAGGGGCCGGTCTGGCCGTAGCCGCTGATACGGATCATGATCAGGCCCGGATTCAGTTTCGCCAGCTCGTCATAGCCGAGGCCCCAGGCTTCGAGCGAGCCGGGGCGGAAATTCTCGATCAGGAAATCGCATTTTGCCGCGATTTGTTTTACGACTTGTTGTCCACGTGGCCTGCGCAGGTCTACCGCGATCAGCGATTTGTTGCGGAAGATGCTCGCCGCCCACAGCGACTTGTTGCGGTAACGCTTGCCCATGGAGCGCACCGGGTCGCCGTCGGCTGCTTCGACCTTGATGACTTCGGCGCCGAAATCGGCAAATAGCCGGCCGCAGAACGGCCCGGCGACGGTCGAGCCGAGTTCGAGCACGCGATAGCCGGCGAGCGGGCCGCTGTTTTTGGTGGTTGGTTTGGCGCTCATTTTTTACAGCACGAAATTCTGAAAGCGTTCGAGATATTCGCGCGAACTGCGGATATTGGCGCGGCGCAGTTCTTCGGCTTTGGCGGCATTGCCTTTGCGCATCGCGGTCAGTACCGCGCGGTGCTGCTGCAGGCCTTCGGCGGCGCGGCCGGGCAGGATGATGATGCGGCGCTGGATCTCGCGCGTCTTGTCGTTGATGCTGTCGAGCATGTCGGCGAGCACGCCGTTGCCGGCGGCTTCCAGCGTGCGGCTGCGCAAGCGGTCGAGATTGGCGATGTACTTCTCGAACTCGCCGCGCTTGACGATGGCTTCCATCGGCCGGCCGAAAAGTTGCACGAGGTCCTGCCACGATTGCGGTTTGGCGCGTTCGACGGCGAGCCGCACGCACAGGCCTTCAAGCATTTCGCGCACGGCATAGATTTCGAACACCTGCGTGAGGTCGAGCCGCGCGACTTCGGCGCCGCGGTTGGGGATGCGCCGGATCAGCCCACGCTGCTCGAGCACGCCGAACGCATCGCGCACTTTGGCGCGCGATACGCCGAATTCGCGCGCGAGATCGGTTTCGAGCAATTTGGTGCCGGGCGGCAGCGCGTGGCGCGCGATGCGCTCGCGCAGCGCCGGCA
>JAIOOZ010000690.1 GCA_021414185.1 Betaproteobacteria bacterium | reverse complement strand
CGCCTTGGTCTGCGAGCCAGTGCGCATCTGCGTGCGCTGCGCCGGGCAGAGATAATTCTGTGGCGATGGCGGCGCGCGCCAGCGGCAGCAGCACTTCGCCTGCATGCTCCGGCATCACGTGCTTTTCGTCGCCGTAGAGGGAGGCACGCGCGTCTTCGACTGTCATATTGGTAACCTTGGATTCGTGGAATGCAAATGCGCCATAGCCGACGACGCGGTTGCGGTCGCCTGCGGTGTCGCCCGAATTGCGCAAGTCGAGGAGTTGCGGTGCCAAGCCGCGGTGGCGCGCTGCCAGCAGGAGGCCGTTGATCGGCGTGCCGCCGCATGCCTGTTCGTGCGAAATATCGGTGCGCAGATCGAGTATGGCCCGGGCAGTGATGCGGTCTACGGCCTGCGCGTCGTTGTAGCTCAGGTAGTGCGAGAGATCGGAACTGATCACGATCAGCGTTTCGGCGCCGCCCCACAGCGTATCCAGCACCTGCGCGACTTCGTTCGCGGCGGCATCGCCGACGGCGAGCGGCACTACCGAGAAACTGGCGAGTACTTGCTGCAAAAACGGCAGCTGTACTTCGAGCGAGTGTTCGCGCACGTGCGCGGCGGCATTTACCCTGACCTGCGGGAGCGATTTCAATGCGGCAACTGCGGCGGCATCCACGGCGATGTTGCCGAGCGGCGTTGCCAGCAAATCCGCGCCGGGCAGGGCGAGGCCGCGCACCGGCACGTGGTGCACCGGGCCGAGCAGCACGACGCGGGTGATGATGTCGCGCGCCGGCGCCAGCCGCGCATAAACCGAGGCGGCAATCGGGCCGGAGTAAATATAGCCGGCGTGCGGCGCGATGATCGCCTTGGGGACCGGTTCGCCGCGCGCATCATTGGCGGCGTGCGCCAGCAGCGCGGACACCTCGCGCGCAAGTTCGCCTGAAGCGGCGGGATAAAATGCACCAGCTACAGCGGGAGGGCGTACGCTACTCATGGATAAACCAAACCTCTATGCCCGATGCCGGCAATTATAGTCCCAGCGCGCCGCGGCGATTCCGCGGGCGCGCATCGTGGCGCGGGCAGGAGTCGAAGGGAGTGCTGATACAATCGCCGCTTACCGTCAGGCCGTTTTCGCCATGTCCAAACTGTTTGCCTTGATACCCGCAGCCGGCAGCGGTTCCCGCATGGGGGCCGCGCAGCCCAAGCAATACCTGCCGCTCGCCGGCAAGCCCCTGCTGTATCACGCGCTGCGCAATCTGTGCCGCCATACCGCGATCGAACGAGTGTTCGTCGTGCTCGCGCAGGGCGACACGTTTTTCGCGCAACAGGATTGGGCGCCGTTTGAATCGCGCCTGATGCCGCTTTACTGCGGCGGCGACACGCGCGCGGCCAGCGTGTTCAACGGCTTGCTGGCGGCGCGCGACGAGATCGGCGCCGACGACTGGGTGCTGGTGCATGATGCCGTGCGGCCATGTCTCGCGCTTGAAATACTCGAGCGTCTGATGGTGACACTGCGCGACGAACCCACGGGCGGCTTGCTCGCGCTGCCGGTGGTCGATACGCTGAAGCGCAGCGACGCCGACGGCTACGTGATGCAGACCGAAGCGCGCGAGCATCTGTGGCAGGCGCAGACCCCGCAGATGTTCCGCTATCGCTTGCTGCTCGAAGCGCTGCGCGCCATCGATCCGGCGGTCGCCACCGATGAGGCGCGCGCGATCGAACAACTGGGCTTGCGGCCGAAACTGGTGATGGGCGACAGCCGAAATCTCAAGGTCACCTATCCGCAGGACATGGCTTTGGCCGAAGTTATTCTGAAAAGCATGGGTTGAACCGCCAAGACGCCAAGGTCGCCAAGAAAAGTGTCGATGATTGTGAGCTAATACATGGATTCTCAAGATACAAGGACAGAGCCTGGGAAAGATTTGGATGATCTTGTACATCGGTTAATTGGGGCAGCCATTCAAGTGCATCGTGAATTGGGTCCAGGATATCTTGAAAGTGTATATGAAGAAGCGTTGGCGGTAGAATTCGGGCTGTTAGGTGTCAACTTTGAGCGCCAGAAAGCATTTGGCTTAAGTTACAAGAATCAGCGCGTGGGAGAGGGGCGTGTAGACTTTCTGGTCGATGGCCGTTTAGTTCTTGAGATAAAAGCTGTTGAGGCTACTCTTCCGATTCACAAGGCGCAGGTAATTTCGTACCTGAAAGCTACAAAATGCCGTCTTGGTCTGCTGATTAATTTTAACGAGAAAATTCTGAAAAACGGTATCCAGCGCATTATTTGGACGCACACATGACCCATTCGTTTTTTTGGGTTTTTCTTGGCGGTCTTGGCGTCTTGGCGGTTTAGTCAATGAGAATTGGACAGGGGTTTGACGCGCACGCGCTGAAAACAGGGCGCAAGCTCATTATCGGCGGCGTCACCATACCGCACGACAAGGGCCTCGACGGACATTCGGACGCCGATGTTTTGTTGCACGCCATATGCGACGCGTTGATAGGCGCAGCGGCGCTGGGCGATATCGGCCGTCATTTTCCCGACAGCGACGCGCAATACAAGGGCATCGACAGCCGCAAGCTGCTGCGCGAGACCGCAGCATTGCTGAAAAAGAACGGCTGGCGGGTGGCGAATCTCGACGCGACCATCATCGCGCAGGAGCCGCGCATGGCGCCGCACATCGCCGCCATGGTCGCCAATATTGCGGCTGATATCGGCGTGGCGTCAGGCGACGTCAACGTCAAGGCCAAGACCACTGAGAAACTCGGTTTCACCGGCCGCGGCGAAGGTATCGCCGCCGAAGCCGTGGTGTTGATCGAGCCGCTGTAATCGTTAACCTGAATGGTCGCGTGCCGGCCAGCTGGCAGGCTGGGACGCCGATTATTTAGCTGGAACGGACGCTGGCGCTTTCGCGGGCTGTTTACGCGCCGGCGCGGGCTTCGCCGCAGGGGCCGGCGCGGCGAGCTGTTCGACCAGTTGGATCGCGGCTGCCACAACTGTATGCTGCGGATTGTCGCGGCAGTATTGGTCGAAGTATTTGTAGAGGTCGTCGCCGCCTGGAAACGCGCCGACCTTGACCTGTTGCGCGGGGTTCGCATAGTTATGCCCCGACACGAAACCGCGCGCCCACATTTCGTATTGCTGGCGTATCAGCTTGTTGCCTGCCGACTTGGTCCATGCAGCGCACGACGCGTTGTCCGCAGAGAATATGATATTGATGGGTGGCGCGGGTTCCGCGGCCATGGCAGCGGCGGCCGCCAGGAGCAGCGCGGCAATGGTTGCAATCGACTTCACGTCGTCCTCGCTCGTTCAGGTGCAAACGCGGCCATGCTAGCAGTTTTTGCCGCGCGTGGCCTTATAATGAGCGCGTCAATGCCTCCACCTTCGAGGGCTTAATGGACAGTTACATCGGCATATTCCGGCACAACGCCAGCGACAAGGGCAATACCGGCGACAACCTGCTGCTTGCGCAGTGGGGCGAGTCCGAGTGGAGAAAACTGCTCGCGGTGACGGCGGTGCGGCCATACAAGGCCAGCGAAGTGGTGATTCAGCGCGGCGTAGCTGACCGTTCGCTGTACTTCGTGGCGGCGGGCGCACTCGAAGTCGGCGTGACCTATGTCGACGGCGTCAGCATCAGCCCGCTCGCCAAGATCGGCGCCGGCAGCGTGATCGGCGAGCAATCGTTCTTCGACGGTGAACCGCGCTCCGCCAATGTATGGGCGGTGACCGACGGCGAATTGCTGTGCCTTACCCAGGAGAGGTTCAACCATCTCGCGCAGACCGATCCCGGGCTGACGCGCGATCTTTTGTTTGCGCTCGGCCGCATCCTGTCGTTGCGGCTGCGCAATACGTCAATGCGCGTGCGGCGCTGACTTGAGACGTCAGGATTGAACCGCCAAGACGCCAAGATCGCCAAGAAAAAGCGGGACAAAAAAACCAAAAGAAGGGGCGGATTTTGCCCCCCGTTTGTTGCTGAAAGTGCGCTTGGCGGCCTTGGCGCACCCCGCAAGGGGGTATTGAAAAGAATCTTGGCGGTTAATTCGAATTTGTAACCGGAAATTCCACCCGCGCTTCCAGTCCGCCGCCTTCGCGCGCGAGCAGGTTAACGCTGCCGCCGTGCATTTTTGCTATGCGGTCCACGATTGCGAGCCCCAGCCCCGATCCTGGCGTGCTGCGCGCTTCGTTCAGGCGCGTGAATGGCTGCAACATGCGCTCGGCGTCGGCCGCCGGAATGCCGGGTCCGCGATCGAGCACCGACAGGCGCACGCCCGCGCGGTCGCTTGCCGTTTCGATTTCGACTGCATCGCCGCCGTGGCGCAGCGCGTTGTCGATCAGGTTGGTCAACAGACGCTGTATCGCCAGCGGCTGCAGTTTCAATAATGGCACCGTGCCCGGCCGCGCGATGACGTGTTTGCCCTGGCGCTGGTAGCGCTCGCTCACCGCGTGTACCAGTTCGTTGAGATCGAGTTCGGCGAGATTGCTCTGTTCGGCGGCGATGCGCGCAAAGTCGAGAAACTGGGTGATGACAGCGTCGATGTCTTCGACGTCCTGCACCATGCCTTCGCGCAGGCTGGCGTCGGTCTTGTCGTCGAGCATTTCCACGCCCAGCCGTATGCGCGAGAGCGGCGTGCGCAGGTCGTGCGAAACGCCGGCCAACAACAGCGCGCGGTCGGTATCGGCACGTTGCAGGTCGGTCGCCATTTCGTTGAACGCGCGCGACAGCGTGCGCACTTCGGCCGGCCCGGTTTCCACCACCGGCGGCGGCGTTTCACCGCGGCCGATGGCGGCCGCCGCGCGCGTCAGCTCGCGCAGCGGCCGGTTGATGCGGGCGACGATCAGAAAGGCGCCGATCACCGAAAGCAGCAGGATCAGCACGCCCCAGCCGATCCAGCGCAACTGCTCGGTGCGCTCGATGCGCTCGCGCGGCAGGCGCACCCAGTACTCGAGATCGTCGATGTTGAAGTTAACCCATACGCCGTGCAGGCTGCCGCGGGTGCCGAGGAGTTGCGTGTTCTCGCCGAGACGGCGCTGCAGTTCGAGCGTGATCAGCCGTGTGATGGGCCGGTCGGGCAGCGCTTCAACCGGCTCGTTCGGCGCGTCGGCATAGACCTCGATGCCTTCCTGCTGCGACAAGTC
>JAIOOZ010000689.1 GCA_021414185.1 Betaproteobacteria bacterium | reverse complement strand
ACGTCCTCTATATATTCAGGCAAAAGCCATTTACGCATGGTGGTTCAATACGTTACAAAAAAACAACTGCGAAGCATACACGCGAATACGGCAAAATCCCAACCCCGGATTCGCCCCGCTGTTTGCGCGCGCTTTCCCTATAGTGACAGGAACAACAGCAACAGGGCACCGGCGATCATCGATGTCAGCCCGATGAACCGCACCTGACCATCGGACATTTCGGTGATTCGGCGGAAGGTTTCGCGCCACAGGCCGGGGGCCAGAAACGGCAACACGCCTTCTATGATCAGCATGAGCGCGAGCGCCGTCAGCAGATATTTGCCCACGCCCGGCCTGGCAATGCGTTATTTGGCCGGCTTGCTGTTCTTGAGGTACTTGAAGAACTCCGAATTCGGCTCGAGCACCATGACGTCGCTCTTGCTCTTGAAGCTCTTGGTGTATGCGTCGAGACTGCGGTAAAACGCATAAAACTCGGGGTTCTGCTCGTATGCGCGCGCGTAGATTGCGGAAGCCTTGCCGTCGCCCTCGCCCTTGGTGGTCTGGGCATAGCGATAAGCCTGCGCCAGAATCACTTCCCGCTGCTTGTCCGCTTCGGCGCGTATCGTCTCTGAGTCCGCGGCGCCCGTGGAGCGCAATTTATTCGCAAACTGCGTGCGCTCGGCGCGCATCCGGCCGTAAACCGATTCGCTGACTTCCTGCGGCAGGTCAACGCGCTTCAAACGCACGTCGCGCACTTCAACCCCGATTTTCACGGCGTCCCTGTTGGCCTTCTTGCGCATTTCTTCCATGATGGCATTGCGCTCGCCGGACACCACGTCGTGCACGGAACGGCTGCCGAATTCCGCGCGCAAACCGTCGTTGATCGTTTGCAGCAGGCGTATCTGCGCGCGCGCTTCGTCGCCGCTCACGCTGATGTAGTAGAGCTGCACATCCGAAATCTGCCACTTGACGAATAGATCGACCAATACGTTCTTTTTCTCATTCGTGAGAAAACGCTCCGGCTCCGCGCTGTCTATCGTTAACAGCCGCGCGTCGAAATAACGCACGTTGTCCACCAGCGGCAGTTTGAGATAGAGTCCCGGCTTGTTGATCACGTACACGATCTCACCGAAGCGGAAAACAATTCCCTTTTGCCGCGTGTCGACGACGAACACCGACATCGATACTACGATCAGCAGCACCACGGTCAACACCAGCGCCACGCCAAGTTTCTGGTTCATCGCGGCTCCCGTTCGCGGCTGCGCAGCGCGTCGCGCGAGCGCGAAGCCGATGGCAGCGGTTCCGAACCCGGGCTCGCGTCAGCCGGCTTGTTCATTGCATCAACCGGCGCGCCTGCGCCGGGAGCGGTCATTTGCATCAGCTTGTCCAGGGGCAGATACAGCAGGTTGTTGCCGCCCTTCTGGTCGACGAGCACTTTGCTGGTGTTGCTCATGATCTCCTGCATGGCATCGATATACAGACGATCGCGGGTTACGCCCGGCGCTTTGTTGTACTCCGCAACGATTTGACGGAAACGGCTGGCGTCGCCTTCCGCGCGCTCGATCACACGCTGTTTGTAGCCATCGGCTTCCTGCTTCAGGCGCGCGGCCGCGCCTTCGGCCTTCGGCACCACGTCCTTGGCATAGGCCTGACCCTCGTTTTTCTGGCGCTCGCGGTCCTGTCCGGCTTTTACCGCATCGTCGAACGCGGCCTGCACCTGCTCCGGCGGTTGCGCATTCTGCATCGTGACCTTGCTTATGCTGATGCCGGTGCGGTAGCGATCGAGTATTTCCTGCATCAGCTTCTGCGCCTCATCGGTGACCTGGGCACGCCCTTCATACAACACCAGATCCATCGCATGCTTGCCCACAATTTCGCGAATCGCCGTCTCCGCCACCTGCAGCACGCTTTCCTCGGGCGAGCGGTTTTCAAACAAATAATCCCGCGGGTCTTTCACCACGTATTGCACGGCAAACTGGATGTCGATGATGTTGGCGTCATCGGTGAGCATCAATGATTCTTTCGGCACTTTGCTTTTGCCGCCGTTGCGCGAACCGATTTCGATCGTGCGCACCTGCGACAGATTGACGATTTCAGCGGTCTCGAACGGGAACGGCAAATGCCAGTGCGGGCCCGGTTGCGTTTCCTCGACGAATTTGCCGAAGCGCAGTACCATGCCGCGCTGGCTCGCATCGACGATGTAAAAACCGCTTGCCAGCCACACCAGCACAACGAGGCCGATCAGCACGCCGGCGCCGCCGCCGAATTGCGCGAACCCCGGGCCACCCGGGGTGGAACCGTTGCCGCCGCCCTTGCGGCCGAACAGAGCGCCGATCTTCTGATTGAAATTGCGCATCAGTTCGTCGAGGTCGGGCGGGCCCTGGTTCTTGCCACCGCCGCCGCGTCCCCATTGCGGGTCGTTGAGCGACATCAGCACGCCGATAAAACGCTGCCAGCGCCCGGCAACAAAGCCGCGAAATGACTGCAAGTAGGTAACCATGAATTATTAGGTCCGTGTCATGCTGCCGCGGGACGCGCCGCCGTATAACGGGCAGCCGCAGCAGCGTATTCTTCAAGTGCTGACCGCGCCAGATCGAGTCCCGACCCGTTCCTGGCGCTGATCCAGATGCGATTGATTTTACCATACTCGTCGCGCTCGACCCGCGGTGTGCCGCCGTTCAAATCGATCTTGTTGTAAACCAGCACCTGCGGTATGTGGTCGGCGCCGATTTCCGTCAATACCGAGTTGACCGCCGCAATCTGCGTGTCGCGCGTGGCGCTGTTGGCATCGACCACGTGCAGCAGCAGGTCCGCGCGGATTGCCTCTTCAAGCGTGGCGCGAAAGGCCGCCACCAGCGTATGCGGCAGCTCGCGGATAAAACCAACCGTGTCGGACAGCACCAGCGGCGCGCCGTTGGGCAGGAAAACGCGCCGCGTCGTCGTGTCGAGCGTGGCGAACAACTGGTCGGCGGCATACGCCTGCGCGCGTGTCAGCACGTTGAACAGCGTGCTCTTGCCCGCATTGGTATAGCCGACGAGCGACACCGACAGCACATTGGCGCGGCGCCGCGCACGGCGCTGCACTTCGCGCTGGCCGGCAAATTTCACAAGCTTGTCTTTCAGAAGTTTTACGCGCTTGCCGAGCAGACGGCGGTCAGTTTCGAGCTGGGTCTCGCCCGGGCCGCGCAGGCCGATACCGCCCTTCTGCCGTTCAAGGTGGGTCCAGCCACGTACGAGGCGCGTGGAAAGATGTTCGAGTTGCGCGAGTTCCACCTGCAGCTTGCCTTCGTGGCTGTGCGCGCGTTGCGCAAAGATGTCGAGAATGAGGCTGACGCGGTCGATGACGCGGCAGTTGAGTTTTTTTTCGAGATTGCGTTCCTGCGCCGGCGACAGCTCGTGATTGAATATCGCGAGGCCCGCGTTTTTTTCCGCAAGCAATGCGGCGAGTTCATCGACTTTACCGGTGCCGGCAAAAAACGCGGAATCGGGCCGCGCGCGTTTGCCGCGCAAAATGCCGGCGACGCGGATGCGCGCGCTCAGTGCGAGTTGCACCAGTTCATCGGTCGATTCGGCGTAACCCGCCTCGCCGAAATCGAGACT
Source organism: Betaproteobacteria bacterium (assembly GCA_021414185.1). Lineage (GTDB taxonomy): Bacteria > Pseudomonadota > Gammaproteobacteria > Burkholderiales > SG8-41 > PALSA-1004. The sequence goes on along the minus strand of JAIOOZ010000689.1, from coordinate 16,403 downwards.
GACGAGCACCGCCTGGGAGTCGCTCCCGGGACGATCAAACATTCAGGAAGGAAAAAATGAAATTAGGCGTCGGCCGAATGATCGAGCGCCAGATTGACGGCGCGCGCCGGCACCACGGTCGAGATCGCGTGCTTGTAAACCATCTGCGTAACCGTATTTTTCAGCAACACGACGTACTGATCGAAAGACTCGATCTGGCCCTGCAGCTTGATGCCGTTGACGAGATAAATGGAAACCGGGACATGCTCTTTGCGCAGCGCGTTCAGAAACGGGTCTTGTAGCAGCTGCCCTTTCGTACTCATGTTTTGCCCCATCGTTTTTAGTATTGGTTTCAGCACTCTACTGCATTTCCCCGGTGAGCGCCACAGGAAAGGGACTAGCGTTTGCCGCGCCTTTTGTCATACGGATTAACCCCTTGCCGGAACTCTATTTTCAGCGGCGTACCCATCAATTGGAACTCGTCGCGGAAGAAATGTTCAAGGTAACGGCGATAACTGTCGCCGACGCGGTTAAGGCCGGTGCCGTGAATGATGATGCGGGGGGGATTGCTGCCGCCCTGGTGCGCATAGCGCATTTTGGGGCGGAAGATTCCGCCCCGCGGCGGTGCCTGGCGCGCAATGGCGGCTTCCAGCGCCCGCGTCAGCTTGGGTGTGGGGAGCTTGACCATGGCGGCACGATACGCGCGCTCGACCGCATCGAGCAATGACTTGATGCCGGTCCCTGCCAGCGCGGAAATATAATGGATGGGCGCGAAATCGATGAAATTCAGCGTGCGCGCCAACGTGACTTTGGCGTGTTCGCGCTGCTCGGGACGCAATCCGTCCCATTTGTTGACTGCTACCACCAGCGCGCGGCCCGCCTCGACGATGTAACCGGCAATGTGCGCATCCTGGTCGACGATCTGGTCGCGCGCGTCGAGCACCAGAATCACCACGTTCGCGTCTTCGATCGCCTGCAGCGTCTTGATCACCGAAAACTTCTCGATCGCGTCGACGACGTTGCCGCGCCGGCGCACGCCCGCCGTGTCGATCAGCGTGTATTTCTGTCCGGCGCGCTCGAAATCGATGTAGATGCTGTCGCGGGTCGTGCCGGGCTGGTCGAATACCACTACGCGTTCCTCGCCCAGCAACGAGTTGACGAGCGTCGATTTGCCCACGTTGGGCCGGCCGACGATCGCGATGCGCGGACGCGTTTCCGGCGCCTCGTCAGGATCGACTTCCTCGCGGTCGGGAAAGTCGGCGGTAATCAGTTCGGCAAGATCGCCCACACCTTCGCCGTGGGCGGCGGAAATCGCCAGCGGATCGCCCAGCGCCAGTTCGTGAAAGTCGGCGTTGACGGTCGCCGGCTGCATGCCTTCGGCCTTGTTGACGACCAGCCAGATTTTGCGGCCAGTCTTGCGCAATTGCTCGGCAATCGCACGGTCTTGCGCGGTCAACCCCTGGCGGCCATCGACCATCAGAACCACCGCGTCTGCCTCATCGATCGCCAGCAGAGTCTGTTGCGCCATGACGTGCATCACGCCTTCGTGCGAGACCGGTTCCAGCCCACCAGTATCGACCACGATGTACGATTTGTAGCCGATGCGCCCGCGGCCATAGTGACGGTCGCGCGTCAGCCCCGGCATGTCGGCGACGATGGCGTCGCGGCTTCGCGTCAGGCGGTTGAACAGGGTCGACTTGCCGACGTTCGGGCGGCCGACGATGACGACGGTTGGAATCACGGTTGTGCTTGCAGACTAAGAGTTGAAATCCGACCGGCCGGGAAACGCCCGGCCGCGAGCGTGCCTGCGATCACTGAATGGCGATCGCGTAAACCCCGCCTTTGAGCGTCTGTACCAGGATGCCATTGCTGAGTTCCAGCGGCTGGGCAACGATGGGGCTGCCGTCGGTCGCGATGCGGGCGACGAACGAACCGTCGTCGCGCGACACAAAATGCACATAACCCTGCATGTCGCCGACTGCCACGTACTTGCCGGTGACCACCGGCCCGCTCACGTAGCGGCCATACAATTTATCCTGCTTCCACAGGCTGGCGCCGCCCACCTTCTCGAACGCGATGAGCGCGCTTTTGTCGTCGGCGACATAGATATTCTCGCGGTCGCTGGTGAGCCCCGAAATACTCGACACGTCGCGCCCCCAGTTGGGTGTGCCTTTCAGGACGTCGTAGCAGGAAACGCGCCCCTGAAAAGCCACCGCGCAAATCTGCCGGCCGTCCGCAATCGGCAGACTCGACACGTCAGCCACGCGTTCCAGTTCGGTCGCGCCCTTCGGCAATGCTACCGCGGCTTCCCAGACTACATTGCCGGTATCGAGGGTGAGCGCCACCAGCCGCCCACCGGAGAATCCGACGAACACGCCGCCGCGATTTATCAGCACGCCGGCGTGCGTGCGTACCATCAAACTGGGCAAAGCGCGCTGGTAGAGCCATTTACGCACGCCGGTCGCGGCATCGAGACCGTATACCCGGCCGTCGCCGCTGCGTACCACCACGACTCCTTGCTCGAGCTGTGGCGCGCTCAGTATTTCACTGCTGAGCTGGGCCCGCCACAATTGCTTGCCGGCCTTGTCCAGCGCCAGCACTTCCCCCTTCGCGGTGCCCGCAAGTATCACGTTGCCGTTGCTGCCGACACCGCCCGACAAAGGTGTTTTGGTGTCGATGCGGCCTGCGACCTTGCCGCTGACCACGTCGAAACGCACGATCTGTCCCGCCGCGCCCGCCGCGTAAACCGCGCCGTCATTGATCACGGGCGTAAACACATTTCTTTCGGCCGGCCCGACATTGCCCTGCCACAGGATGCGCGCGGTGGCCGTCGGCTTGAACACCACCAGTTCGGCGGGCTTTTGCGCGGGCCCGGTGCCGAACCATTTGTCGATGTAGTCACCAGGCGCCGTGCAGCCGGCCGCCACCAGCAGCCCGCCGGCGAGCACGCAAAACCGCAGGGCCGTCCCGTTCATCGGGCCACGCCCAGCGCGTCGAGCTTGATTTGAACCAGCGCGCGGTAAGTGCCTTTGCCTTCGCTCTTGTCGAGCGCGAGCTGATAGGCGGCACGTGCCTCTTGCGGCTTGCCCTGCGCGACCAGCACGTCGCCCTGCAGATCGGCATATAACGCGGTCATGGAGTCGGCATGCGGCGTGGCCAGCAGCTTCAGCGCTTCGTCATATTTTTTCTGATCAAGCAGCACGGCGGCCTGGCGCAACCGCGCAATATCGCGCGTTTCGCCGTCCCGCGCATGGTCAACCACCCATTGCAGGCGCGTCTGCGCCGCGGCCAGATCCCCGCTGTCGAACGCGGCCTTGGCCGCAGCCAGCGCCGCAAACGTCGCGTACCCGGTGCGCGCGTAGCGCTCGGTGATGACCGCGGCGATGTCCTGCACCCTTTTTGGCTCGTTGGCGCCGACCGCCCCTTGCAACTGGGTATAGAGTTCGCCCGCCTCAAGGCCTTGCTTGGTCTGGTAGTAAGTCCAGCCACGCATACCGGCGACGGTGAGCACGGCGGCCGCCGCGACCAGAATCACGATGCCGCGGTACTGCTTCCACCACGCCTTGATTTCGTCTATCTGTTCCTGCTCTTCAAGATCGTACACTGCCATCATCAGCCTCTTTTGCTGTCAGTCCTGTTTGCAATAATGCCCGCCGCTTCCGCCACGGTACAACGCGTCTGCTCCGCCGTCTCGCGCAGCGGCTTTACGCTGACCTGCCGCGCCGCGACTTCATCGGCGCCGATGAGCACCGCGTAGAGCGCACCGCTGGCGTCCGCCTTTTTCATCTGGGATTTGAAACCCGCGCCGCTGCAATCGAGCGTCACCGCAAGGCCATGATCGCGCAGCAGTTCGGCGGCCTGAAATGCGTGGTGCGCCGCGCCGTCGCCGTGGTGCGCGATATACGCGTCGGGCGCCCTGCGGGGGTCGATTTTACTCTCTTCCAGCAGCAATAACGTGCGTTCCACGCCGATGCCGAATCCGCAGCCTGGCGTCGGTTTGCCGCCCAGCTGCTCGAACAAGCCGTCGTAACGGCCGCCAGAGCAGATCGCGCTCTGCGCGCCCAGCCGGTCGCTCACCCACTCGAAGACGGTCAGATTGTAATAATCCAGCCCGCGCACCAGGCGCGGATTGACCGTGTAAGGGATCGCGGCCTCGCGCAATCCGGCCTGCACCGCTTCAAAGTTCCGGCGCGACTCATCGCCCAGCGCATCGATCAGCCGCGGCGCCGCCTCTATCATCTCCTGCAATGCCGGGTTCTTGCTGTCGAGTATGCGCAACGGATTCGTATGCAGCCGCCGCGTGGCGTCTTCGTCGAGCAACGCGCGGTGCGATTCGAAGTAAGCGATCAGGCGCTCGCGAAACGCGCGCCGCTCTGCCGCGCTGCCTATCGTGTTGATCTGCAGTTGCACCCCTTCTATCCCCAGCTCACGCCACAAGCGACGCGCCATGACCAGAAGCTCGATATCCACGTCCGGCCCGGGCAGGCCCAGCGCCTCGGCGCCGAAAGTATGGTACTGGCGGTAGCGGCCCTTTTGCGGGCGCTCGTGCCGGAACAACGGCCCGCTGTACCACAGCCGTTGGGGCCCGTTGTAGAGCAGGTTGTGTTCCAGCGCCGCGCGCACGGTCGGCGCCGTGCCTTCAGGGCGCAACGACAAGGCGTCACCGTTCATCGCATCGGTGAACGAGTACATTTCTTTTTCGACGATGTCGGTGACTTCGCCCACACCGCGCACGAACAACTCGGTGCGCTCGACGATCGGCGTGCGGATATTCTGGTAGCCGTAGCGCCGGAACACTTCGCGCACGGTGTCCTCGAAGAATTCCCACAGCGGGGACTGCTCCGGCAGGACATCGTTCATCCCGCGGATGGCTTGGATTTTATTCGACATCGGTTGGTCTGCGGCGGCTGTCAATGCGCCTTGGCGGCGGTGCCGGCGGAGGCGTAATTCTTGTGCACGTATTGCTCGACCAGCGCCTGGAATTCGGCGGCGATGTTGTCGCCCTTCAAAGTCACCGCCTTGACGCCGTCGATAAACACCGGCGCTACCGGATTTTCACCGGAACCCGGCAGGCTGATGCCGATGTTGGCGTGCTTGCTCTCGCCGGGGCCATTGACGACACAGCCCATCACCGCGACGTGCATGTTCTCGACACCCGGATAGTGGCCGCGCCACACCGGCATCTGCGCGCGCAGATAGGTCTGTATGTTGTCCGCCAGTTCCTGGAAAAAAGTGCTGGTGGTGCGGCCGCAGCCGGGGCACGCGATCACCAGTGGCGTAAACGAACGCAATCCCATCGTCTGCAGAATTTCCTGCGCGACGACGACTTCCCGCGTGCGGTCGCCGCGCGGCTCGGGCGTCAGCGATACGCGGATGGTGTCGCCTATGCCTTCCTGCAGCAGCACCCCCATCGCCGCGGTCGATGCCACGATGCCTTTCGATCCCATGCCCGCTTCGGTCAATCCCAGGTGCAGCGGATAGTCGCATTGCCCCGCAATATCGCGATAGACCGCGATCAGGTCCTGCACGCCGCTCACCTTGCACGACAAAATGATCTGGTCTGTGCCAAGACCGAGGCTCTCCGCCTGTCGCGCGCTGTCGAGCGCCGACGCGACCAGCGCCCTCCGCGTCACCACTGCTGCTTCCTGCGGCTCGGCGCTGCGCGCGTTGTCGTCCATCATGCGCGCAATCAATTCCGGATCGAGGCTGCCCCAGTTGACGCCGATGCGCACCGGCTTGGCGTACTTGCACGCGAATTCGATCATGGTGGCGAACTGCTCGTCGCGCTTGGAACCGCGCCCGACGTTGCCGGGATTGATGCGCAACTTGGCGAGCGCTTCCGCGCACGCCGGGTGCTGTGTCAACAAACGATGCCCGTTGTAATGGAAATCGCCGACCAGCGGCACGTCGACGCCTTTGGCCGCGAGCCGTTCGCGTATATGCGGTACTGCGGCGGCGGCCTCCGCGGTATTTACCGTGACGCGCACCAGTTCCGAACCGGCGCGCGCGAGCGCTGCGACCTGCACCACCGTACCGTCAATATCGGCGGTGTCGGTATTGGTCATCGACTGCACGACGATGGGAGCCCTGCCGCCGACGGCAATGCCGCCGACCAGGACCCGGCGCGTCAGGCGACGCGGCTGGACTCCGTACATGGGCTCTTATTCCAGCGTCAGCCGCGCGACGTCAACCTTGGTATGGGGCCCAAGATTGACCGGCTGCTGGTTGTGAATCAATTGCACGCCATTCGCATTGCCGACAATCAGCGACAGCGGCGGCAGGCCGCTGACGACCTGCTCGCTGCCCGCTGAATTCAGCTGCGAAAAAATCTTGCGCCCATTGCGGTCGCGAATTTCGACCCAGGACTCGCGCGCGAACCGCAACCGCACGACTTGCTCGCCGGGCGCCGGCGCGGAGAACGATGCGGCAGTGGTCGCTTCCGGCGCGCGCTGGCTCACTTTCGGCAGTGTGCGCGCCGGCGGTTCCTCTTTGACCGGTGCGGGCGCCGGTGTGACGCTGGGCGCAATGATCGGCGCGGCCGGTGATGTTTCCACCACTACCTGCGGCGCCGGCAATTCGACCTGGCGCGTCTTGACCGTGACTTCATGCGCATCGTCGTAATAAAACTCGAATATCACCAGCCCGGTCAGCACGGCCAGTGCGGGGACCGCGTATATATGCCAGTTGACTTTACGCTCGTTCGGAAACGGAATATCTGCAGACGGCGGCTTTTCCGGCGCCGCGGGTGCGGCGTGTGGCAAATCGTGCTCCGAGTTCGCCAGCAGCAGCGCGGAATCGAGTTTGACCAGGCGCGCGTAATTGCGGATAAACCCGCGCACGAACACCGCGCCGGGAAGGCGGCGGTAGTCACCCGACTCCAGCGCCTCGACCTGCCACGGCGACAGTTTGAGCTGATGCGCGACATCCGCAACACTCATGCCGCGGCTTTCGCGTGCCGCCGCCAGCTGCGCCCCGGGCGACGCCGCCGGCGCGCCGGCCGACGGCGCATCAAGCACGGCCTCGCTCATTCGTACTGGCCGGCAGCCAACGCGCGCGCCTCGCGCGATTCGGGGAAATTCTTGCGCAACTGGAACCCGATGCTGGACTCCGCGTTGCGGTCACCGATGGCGCGCTCGACACGCAATGCAAGCCACAGGTAGTCGGGCGTCGGCTCGACGTCCTTCTGAATGCGCATGAGATACGACTTGGCTTCGGGATAATTCTTGCGCCGGAACGCCATATCGGCCAGCTGCAGCAGGGCCTGCGGTTGCGCCGGCCGCAGCTTGAGCGCTTTCTGGAAGTAATCGTCGGCGGCCACGAGATCGCCGGATTGACGCGCGCAGATGCCGGCGTTTACCCAGGATTTGTCGGGCGTGGCATAGAGCGGATTGCGCAGGGCGGAGAGGAAATACTTGAGCGACTCCGACTCGCGTTTGCGCTGGCACAGAAACCAGCCGAAATTGTTATTGATGTCGGAATCCTGCGGGCTGATGCGCAACGCGCGCTGAAAATTCGCTTCCGCCGCCTTGTCGTCACGCAGTTCCATATAGACCAGGCCCAATATGCTGAACGCGGGCGCATGGTTGGGGTCGGCCTTCAGCGCTTCGCCTGCTTCCTGCAAAGCGACGCCGTAATTGCCGAGTTCGAAGTAGCCGGCAGCAAGTTCGGTGTGGATGCGCGCGCGCGCCTGTTCGCTCGTATCTTCCACCGTTTTCGGCGCGTAGCTGGTCGATTCCGAACCGGTGTTCGCGCAGCCCCACGCGCACAGGATAAAACCCGCAGCGATCAATCTTTTCATTTAAGCCTCACGCCGTTGCAACCGTCGGGCGCCGCTCGCGGCGCCGCGTCTTGTCCTGCACCTGTCCGGCGAGCTGTCCGCAGGCGGCGTCGATATCATCGCCGCGCGTCTTGCGCACCATGACCGTATATTCCGCCTGCATCAGCACGTCGCGAAACCGCGCGACCGCCGCCGCATCCGACCGCTGGTATCCCGACTGCGGAAACGGGTTGAAGGGAATCAGGTTGATTTTGCACGGCACGGCTTTCAGCAGCTTGACGAGCTGGCGCGCCTGCTCGACGCTGTCGTTGACGCCGGCGAGCATCACGTATTCGAACGTGACGAAATCGCGCGGCGCCTTGTCGAGATAGCGCACGCATGCCGCCAGCAGCTCTTTGAGCGGATATTTCTTGTTGATCGGCACGATCTCGCTGCGCAATGCATCGGTCGGCGCGTGCAGCGAAACCGCCAGCGCCACCGGGCACGCATCGCGCAGGCGGTCGATTGCCGGCACCAGCCCGGACGTGCTGAGCGTCACGCGCCGCCGCGACAGGCCGTAAGCATCGTCGTCGAGCATCAATTGCAGCGCCGTCACCACGTTGTCGAAGTTGGCAAGCGGCTCGCCCATGCCCATCATGACCACGTTGGTAATCGGGCGCGGCAAATCGACGCCGCGCCCCAGCGCGCGATTGGCGAGCCACAGCTGGCCGATGATTTCAGCCACCGTCAGATTGCGGTTGAAGCCCTGGCGGCCGGTCGAGCAGAACGTGCAGGCGAGCGCGCAGCCGGCCTGCGACGAAATGCACAGGGTGCCGCGGTTGCGTTCCGGAATGAATACCGTCTCGATGGCGTTGCCGGTACCGACTTCGAGCAACCACTTGCGCGTGCCGTCCGCCGCAGTAGTGTCGCGCACGACTTCAGGAGCGCGGATCGCGGCGATTTTTTTCAGGTCTTCGCGTGACGCCTTGGAAATATCCGTCATCGCGTCGAAGTCATCCGCGCCGAACTGATGGATCCAGCGCATCAATTGCCTCGCGCGAAACGGCTTCTCGCCCAGACCGGCACACAACTGCGCGAACCCGGTACGTTCCAATTCGAGCAGATTGACGGTCATGACCGCAGCGCTAACGCGAGTAGATATTGAGCGACGGGAAAAAGTAGGCTATCTCGACACCGGCCGTGTCGGTTCCATCGGAACCGTGCACCGCATTGGCATCGATGCTTTGAGCGAAGTCGGCGCGGATCGTTCCTTTCGCGGCCTTCTTCGGATCCGTCGCGCCCATGAGGTCGCGATTTTTCTGGATCGCGTTCTCGCCTTCCAGTACCTGCACGACCACCGGACCGGAAATCATGAAATCGACAAGGTCCTTGAAAAACGGACGTGCGCGGTGCACTGCGTAAAAACCCTCAGCGTCCTCGCGCGACAACCGCAACATGCGCGCGGCAACGACTTTGAGGCCGGCGCCTTCGAAACGCGCAATAATCTGGCCGACGACATTATTCGCGACCGCGTCCGGCTTGATGATAGAAAGCGTACGTTCTACTGCCATGCATCTTCCTTTGTATCTGAATTTTAAGGCTAATTCGTGAGAATACCACGATAAGGCCTTGTTATAAAGCCGTTTGACGCGATTTTACCTCGGAGACGGCTCTGCAACGGGCTCCCAGCAAGGCTTTACGCCGGGTTCGCCGCGCACCGCGCTGAAGGCGGAATCGATGCCTATGCCGGGCACGTAAACCAGTTCATCCCCGCAAAACAGCAGTGGCAAGCGGCCGCGCAGCCACGGCGGCAGGCGCGCCTCCTGCAGCAGGTTCTTCAGGCTGCGCCGCGGCCGCCCGGCATCCGGGCGCAAACGCTCGCCGCCCTGGCGCAGCCGCACCGTCACGGGCGCGGTCTGCAGCTTGGCCAGGCTGATCCCCGTACCACGGCATTTTTTCATCATCAGGGTGGCGCCCAGTTCGGGCATGACGACGCGCGCCTCGCCCTGCCATGACCGGCAAAACCCGGCCGCCAGCGGCGCCGCTTTGGCGACCACCCGCAATTCGCCGCCATAACGGCGCAGCTCGTGCGCGCCGAGGTCGATTGCAATGCTTACCGCGCGCGGTTGCCGCACCTGGCGCACGCATTCCGCCAGCCGCACCGCGCTCGGCATGATCACACCGTTGGCGGCAAGAAAAAACCTGAGCGCGTTCTTGGCGCGCGGTACGGTGAGTCGTTGCAATACTGAAATATCGAGCCGGCCGTCCCCGCTTTGCACGTCGGTTTGCGCCATTTCATCCAGCAGGTCTGCCGCTTCGGCGAAATTGCGTCCCGCGCGCGCCAGTGTCTTGCGATACGCGGGATAGCGCTCTTCAATAACCGGCAGCAGCCGGTGGCGCAGGAAATTGCGGTCGAAGCCGGTGTCCGCATTGCTGTCGTCTTCTATCCAATTTAATTTACGGCTGCGCGCATAGGCTTCGATTTCGCTGCGCGGAATATCGAGCAAAGGACGGAGGATGGCTGGCGAGAGAGGAGAGGCGAGAGGCGAGAGGCGGGAAACAGATTGAGGCTTCTTTTGCTCCTCTCCCCTCACGCCTCTCGCCTCTCCGCGCAACACCGGCATCGCGCTCACGCCCTTCACACCGGCGCCGCGCAACAGCTGCAACAGCACCGTTTCCGCCTGGTCGTCGAGATTGTGCGCGAGCGCCACGAAGTCCGCGGGCAGCGCCGCGAAAGCGGCGTAGCGCGCAGCGCGCGCCGCCGCTTCGAGACTCGCGGTGCGCGGGACCTGCACTTTGACCACCGTCAACGCGACATCCAGTTGCCGGCAATACGCGCGGCAAAAGCGCGCCCAGCTGGCGGCGGCCGGATTGATCTGGTGATTGACGTGCAGCGCAACGAGTTCGCAACCGACCTTTTTGGCGAGCCGGCGCAGGATATCGAGGAGCACCACCGAATCGACGCCGCCGCTCAAGCCTGCAACCAGGCGGTCGCCGCGCCCCACGTGCCGGCCGAGTACCGCGGAAACGTGCGCCGGCAAAACTTTACTTGGCGGCAACTTCCTTGTACTTGCCATAACCCATCAGCCTTTCGAACCGCGCATGCAGGAGTTCGTCGACCGACTGATCCTGTACCTGCCGCCAGGTGTCCTGCAAAGCTTTTTTGAGCGTCTGCATCATGGCATCGTAATCGCGATGCGCCCCGCCCAATGGCTCAGTCACGATTTTGTCGATCAGGCCCAGCGTCTTCAGACGGGTTGCCGTAATGCCGAGCGTCTCGGCCGCCTCGGCAGCGTGGTCCGCGTCCTTCCACAGGATTGAAGCGCAGCCCTCCGGCGAGATCACGGAATAGGTTGCGTACTGCAACATGAGCAGCGCGTCGCCGACGGCAATCGCCAGCGCGCCGCCGGAGCCGCCCTCGCCTATCACGGTGCAGATGATGGGCACGCGCAATTCGGCCATCACGTAAAGATTGCGCCCGATCGCTTCCGACTGCCCGCGCTCTTCGGCGCCGACCCCCGGGTAAGCGCCGGGGGTATCGATGAAGGTAAACACCGGCACGCCGAATTTTTCGGCGAGCTTCATCAGGCGCAACGCCTTGCGGTAGCCCTCGGGCTTGGGCATGCCGAAGTTGCGGTAAATCTTGTCCTTGGTATCGCGGCCTTTCTGGTGCCCGATGACCATTACCGACTGGTCGTTGAAGCGCGCAAGCCCGCCGACGATGGCAGCGTCATCGGCAAACGCACGGTCGCCGTGCAACTCTTCGAAGCCGGTAAATATGCTCTGCATGTAATCGAGCGCATATGGCCGCTGCGGATGGCGCGCGACCTGCGAGATCTGCCAAGCCGACAGCTTGGCGTAGATTTCCTTCGTCAGTTGCTGGCTTTTTTTCTGCAGCCGCGCGATTTCTTCGGAAATATCGAGCGCCGAATCGTCCTGCACGAAGCGCAGTTCTTCGATCTTGGCTTCGAGTTCGGAAATCGGCTGTTCGAATTCGAGAAAAGTGGTTTTCATGCAGTCGCAATATTGAAGCGGACGATGAATGATACCGCAGTTCGCGCGGCATACGTCACCGGGCAGCGGCGCATCGCGCGCCGGCGGGTCTCAAAATAAATGCACCGCCATCGGCGCGAAAAACGCGATGCTGCAGAACACCACGCCGACGACACCCAGCCCGATAGAAACCCATGCGAGCACCATCATACTGGTAATGATCGCCGCGGACGCCATGACGATCGCAATCTGCAGCGCCGCCGAAGCGGTTTCGTAATGGTGGTAGGCAGCGAGCGAACGATCGCGCACTTTTTCCGCCGCCTTGGCGCGCGCGGCCAGCTCCTTGCGGCCTTCCTGGGTCTCCGGCTCGGTATCGTAGCGTTCCGCGGTCTTGCGCCAGGACGCGACGCGTTCGGTGATCGCTTCCTTGGTTTTTGGCAGGCTCACCTGATTCAGTTCGAGTTCGGCCGCTTCCGCCGCCGTGCGCAATACCGTCATGCGTATGGTCTTGGCCTGAAAAAACGACCACATGTTCGACGCTTCGATGTTTTTGTCGATGGCCGTCGTCTGCGCGCTTTTGCCCAGCGTTTCCGCAAATGCCAGCACCAGCGCGAGGACCGAAATCAGCAGCGCGATCCGTTTGCTTTCCGGCCCGCTGTGATCGCCGCCATGACCGTGACCTGCTCCTGACATGAGAAATCCTTCCCGGCTCTGCCGTTATTTCTAATACCCGCCCATGTCGAAACCGCGCGGGTCGCTTGCCGCCTGTGCCGCACCGTCGACACCGGATTTGAATACTGCCTGCATGTTGCCCCATTTGCGGTTGACCGGCTTGAGCTGATGGCCTTTTGCCGTCAGCGCCGCAATCCATTCGGCCGAAAAACTGTCAGGTTCGATTTCGACCACATCGGGCCAGCATTGATGATGATAACGCGGGGCCGTAACGATACCCAGCAAATCGACTTTGCCTTGATTCACGTAGTCGAGTACGCCGAACAACACCATGCTGATGATGCGCGAGCCGCCCGGCGCGCCAATGACCATCACGCCTTTTGCATCCTCGACGAAAGTGGGACTCATGCTGGACAACGGCCGCTTGCGCGGCGCAATCGCATTGGCGGCACCGCCCAGCAGATGGTAAGTATTCGCCAGACCCGCGCCCAGAGAAAAATCGTCGATTTCATTGTTGAGCAGTACGCCGGTGTCCGCGGCCACCACGCCGGAGCCAAACCACGAATTGATGCTCAAGGTGGCGCCGACACGGTTGCCGTCCGCATCGATTACCGAATAATGCGTTGTGTTATAACTCTCGCTTTTCGCCGCCAGCGGCGTAATCGACAGCGCATCGATCGGTGTTGCCAGATTCGGATCTATCGACGCGGCGCGGCTGTGTGCATAGGATTTTCCCACCAGCGTTGCGGTCGGCACCTTGACGAAGTCGCTGTCGCCAAGGTAGCGCATGCGGTCCTGAAAGCCGCGCCGCAACGCTTCGATGACGAGATGCGCGCTGGCGGGATTGCGCGCGTCGACCAGCGGGAACTGCTCAAGTATATTCAGCGTCTGCGCGAGAGTCACGCCGCCCGAAGATGGCAGCGAGGCCGACACGATCGTAGCTCCCCGATAACTGAAGCGCACCGGCGCGCGCTCGACGATTTTATAGTCCGACAGATCCGACTCCTGCCACATGCCGCCGGCCGCCTTGACGGCGCCGACCAGCGCTTGCGCAACAGGGCCCAGGTAAAAACCGTTGCTCCCCTGCAACGCTATCGCTTCCAGCGTGGCGGCAAGCTGCGGCTGGCGCAGCAAATAGCCCTGTTGCGGCGCATGGTTGTTATCAAGAAAAATGCGCGCCGTATTCACTCCTTCGAGCAGCAGGGATTCGCGCACTTTCGCGATACGCGCGAAACGCGAGTCAATGTTGAAACCATCGCGCGCCAGTGCAATCGCCGGCGCCAGTGAAACGCGAAGCGGCAACCTGCCGTAGCGTCGCGCGAGATGCGCGAGGCCCGCCGGCACGCCGGGGATGCCGGCCGCTTTCCCCCCCTTTAATGTTGCTCCCGGCACCGGCACGCCATTTTCATCGACGTACAGGGAATTCGTAATTGCGGCGGGCGCGGTCTCCCGCGCATCCACCATGACCTCAAACTTGTCCGCGGCGCGGTGCAGCAACCAGAAACCGCCGCCGCCCAGTCCCGCGGAATACGGTTCGACGACGCCCAGTACGGCAGCGACGGTAACCGCTGCGTCGAAAGCATTGCCGCCCTGCTGCAGCATTTTGTAGCCTGCTTCGGTCGCCAGCGGATGCGCGGAGGCAATCGCCGCGCGCGCCGGAACGTCCGCACCCGTTGCGGATACGGCAACGCTCGCCAGCGCAAGCATGGCTGCCGTCGCCCAACGCACCCGCATCAAAGCTGCAACAAAGCTGAACGCTGCGCGGGATTGCACGCCGGGCGTGGAGTTCGACAAATTTATCCCTGGCTGGATTGGGGTCATACGCAAATTACGCACAGAGTATACCAGCGTGCCTGCTCTCATTTTGTAATACGTTCCGCGTCGCGCAAATGCGCGGCAAAAAACTGTTCGGCACGCTGGCGCGCATCGATGGTCGCCGCCCGATTGGCGTCGTTCGCCTGCTTGCGGCTGCCCGGGTCGTCGAACGAATGCTGGGCGCCGGGATAAAGCACGAATTCCAGCTTGCCGCCGCGCGCCATCGTACGTTCACCAAAGCGCCGGCACACCAGCGGCGACACTTCTTCGTCTTCGGCAGCGAGCAACATCAGCATGGGCGCATACGGCACGTAATCCTGTTTCTCCTGTTCGCCGCAACCCGGGTATAACGCGAGCGCTGCGCGGAAGCCGCTCTGCGGATTGGGCTGCATGATACCGGGCGTCGCCCCGCCCAACGCCGCCAATACCGTCATCGCGCCATTCGACCATCCCTGCACGCCGATACGGGTCGCGATGACGTCGCTGCGGCTGCGCAGATATTGCAAAGCGCCGTAAGCATCCAGCGGCCGCACCGTCTGCTCGTCGACCGTCTCGGGGCGGTTCTTGTAGGAATGTATGGGAAAGCCCTGGGCGTAACCGCGCGGCCCGAAGCTGTCGACGTGCAGCGCGAGATAGCCGTGCGCCGCCCAGAATTCGCCCCACGAGCGATGACGCTGGGTCAGCGTCGAGGCGTCATAAACGCCCTTCGCCGCAGTCGAATACGGGCCGGCACGGCCGTGCAGCATCACGATAGCTGGAAACGGGCCCTCGCCCTGCGGCTGCCATAAATACCCGGTGAGCCGGGTCTTGCCGTCGTTACTTGGAAAATGCAGCGTTGTTACGTCTGGCGCGGCGTATGCGCAAGCAGCCAGCACAACGGCCAGAATCGGCACCACCAAGGATGAAACGATTCTCATATTTCCTGCCAGAGATACATGCTGCCGATGCTATCATTTTCGCATGTCAACCGCCGCGACAGCTCGACGTGCTGCGCCTCTGCTCGCCGCGTGGCAATGGGGATTCCTGTTGCTCGCGGTATTGACGCTGCTGCCGGCAGGTTACTTCACCTACCAGGACACCCTCGAAGCCGGGCGCGTCCAGCGTGTGCAGTTGATCGAACGCTATCGTTTATGGGAAACCGCGCCCGAATACCGCGGCACACCGCAGTCATGGACGCGTTTCGCCGCCTGGCTGCTCGATACCGACCAGTTGCTGGAGCGCGTCCGCGTGCAGCAAGGCGCGCTGGCCGAACAGATAGAACAGGATTACCGGCGCGACCTCGTGCTGGTGTACGGCCGCATCGCCGGCGGCTACCTGCTGCTGTGGATGGCGCCGCTCGCGCTGCTCTACGGTATCGGCATCGTCTGCCAGCGGCGGCGGCAAAGCTAACCGGCGCTCCTGCGCGCCGCCCCGGTGCGCTGCTCGGCATCGGCTTTCATCAATAGCGCGCCGCCGCCAAGCAGCACCGCATCCATCCAGAACGCAGCGCCTATGCCGAACGCACTGCCGACGGTGCCGAATATAAGCGGCACCAGCACCTCGGTGAATTTATTGAAGCTTTGGCGCAGTCCCATTGCTTCACCGCTGCGTCCCTCGGGCGCGCGGTTGTACGTGATCACCATCGACAACGGGCCGCAACAGCCCAGCCCGATGCCGAACGCGAAAGAAATGGCAGCCAGCATGTAAACGCTGGTGGAAAACGGAAACAGCAGGCAGGCGACCGCAGCCAGCGCCAGCGAAACGTAGAGGACGGCCTCTTCGCTGCTGCGCTTCACCAATGCGGTCATCACCAGCCGCGTCATCAGCACCGCCACGGCATAGGTACCAAGAATGATGCCGATCAGCGTCGCCGACAACCCGATCGAGTGGCCGTAAATCGGCATGTAGAATTGAAATAATTCGCCACCGGTTTCGATGATGCCAGCCGCGATGAACGCGCGGCGCAGCGGCGGGTTGCGCAAAAGGTCCATGGTGCTCTGCCCGCTGCGCTTTTTTTCGTCCTCGGCAACGTGCGGCAGGCCGCGCGCGAAAAACAGCAGAAACACGATCGGCCCGACCGGCAGCAGCGCGAGCACCAGATACGTCGATTGATGCTGGACCGTGTCGATCATGAAGCCGGTCAGAGTCGGACCCAGCAACGCAGTCAGCGCGATGCCCAGGCTGAACGTCGCGTAATTGCGCGTGCGCT
>JAIOOZ010000673.1 GCA_021414185.1 Betaproteobacteria bacterium | reverse complement strand
GATGGCGCCGCCCGCGCCTTCGCGGTTTTCGACCACGATATTCTGCCCCCACGTTTCCGTGAATTTCGGCCCCAGCGTGCGCGCGAACACGTCGCTGCCGCTGCCTGCCGAAAACGGCACGATGATGCGCACCGGCTTGTTCGGAAAACCCTGCGCCAGTGCACCGCCACAAGCGAGCATCCACAACACAGCACTTAAAATTCTACCCATAGTCAGTTCCCCTCTTTCCTCAACTCAGTCTACGCGCGCGCCCGAAGCTTTCACGACTTTTTCCCACTTGGCGAGGTCGCGCTTGATCAGCGCGCCGAATTCATCCGGCGTGCCGCCTGCCGGCTCTGCACCCTGCGCGCCGAGCAAATCCTTCAGCGCCGCAGTCTTCAGCGCCTGGTTTATCTCGGCATTGATGCGCGTGACGATGGCTTTCGGCGTGCCATGAGGTACTGCAATACCAAACCAGTTCGTCACTTCGTAACCCGTCACCGTCTCGCCTATGGTCGGCAAATCCGGCATCGCGGAGGAGCGTTTTGCACCGGTCACCGCCAGCCCGCGCAGCCTGCCGGCTTTGACCTGTGGGATCAATGGCACCGCACTGGCGATGGTCGCATTCAATTGTCCGCCGATCAGCTCCGAAAACATCGGGCCTGTGCCCTTGTATGGAATATGCACGAGATCGACACCCGCCATGGTCTTGAACAATTCCATCGCGAGGTGGCTCGACGAACCGCTGCCGCCGGAGCCGTAATTCATTTGACCCGGTTTCGCTTTCGCCAGCGCGATGAACTCTTTGACCGATTTGGCCTCAACTTTCACGTTGATCGCCAGCATCAAAGGCGCGGCAACGAACTGCACCGCCGCATCGAAATCCTTGATCGGGTCGTAATCGACTTTTTTGTAGAGAAAAGGATTGATCACGTGGGGAATCGACGCAAACAACAGCGTGTAACCATCGGCGGCCGAGTGGGCGACGATTTCGGTCGCGACCAATCCACCCGCCCCGCCCCGATTGTCGACGACAACCTGTTCTTTCAAACCGGCCGACAGCGACTGCGCCGCCAGACGGCCAAGGATATCTCCCGCGCCGCCCGGCGGAAAGCCGACCACCAGCCGCACCGGTTTGTCCGGATATTTCTGCGCCCATGCCGTGCCTGCACAAAGCAAAATCGCCGACACCAACAATACCCAACGTAATCTCATTCCCTGTCCTTCATCTTTCGTTAACTATTCCGGTTTGGCACCGGACGCCTTGACTGCCTTGCCCCACTTCGCAACTTCTGCCGCGAAAAAAGCAGTGAACTGCTCCGGCGTGTCACCGACGAAAGCCGCGCCTTCCGACGCGATGCGGTCGGTGACTTCCGGGATCTTGATAATGCGCGTGACTTCCGCATGCAGCTTGGCCACGATGTCGCGCGAAGTGCCGGTCGGCACGGCGACGCCGAACCACGAGCCGGTCTCGAAGCCCTTCAAACCCTGCTCGTCTATGGTCGGAATTTCGGGCGTCACCGCCACCCGCTTCAGGCTGGTCACACCGAGAGCGCGCACACGCGTGCTTTTTACGTGCGGCAGCGTCGAAACAAACGCGCCGAAATAAACCTCGATATGGCCGGCCACCACGTCGACCAGCGCGGGCGATGCCCCTTTATACGGCACGTGGATCATTTTGATACCTGCCATGGTCTTGAACAGTTCGCC
>JAIOOZ010000672.1 GCA_021414185.1 Betaproteobacteria bacterium | reverse complement strand
CGCCGATATTGCCGCCGGCGCCGGCGCGATTGTCGATGACCACCTGCTGGCCCCAACTGTCCGAGAGGTTCTGGCCTATGGTGCGCGACAGGATGTCGGCCGGGCCGCCCGGCGGGAAGGGCGCAACAAAACGGATCTGTTTGGCGGGATAACTTTGCGCGGAGGCGGTCGCCGCGGCAACCAGCACGGCGGTAGCAGCAAGGCTTGTAAAACTTGTGACGAATCTCATTTCACGATACTCCCGGTTTGGCGGCAACCGCAAAGGGCTGGCGCAAATGTTGCTCTATGCCAAGTGTGTTTTGCTCAGTGCGCAGCGAGAATCGTGCCAGCACGGCGCGCTTTTCATCCTGCGGCTGACTCTGCGATATCATAGCACCGGGTAAGGCCGCACCGGTTTTCCGGCCGCGCCGATGTCGCTGGCGCGCGCGTTTCGACGGTCGTCAGGTTTTTCAAAACGTCATTCATCAGGAGAGACTCTCAGCATGTTTAACCCATTCAAGCAACTCGAACTTATCAAAGCCGAAGTGTGGACTTCGGTGCCGAAAAAATTCCGCAAAAAAGGCCGCACCCAGTGGTCCGACCCGAACCGCCAGAACGCGGAAGTGGAATGCTTTCTCGAAGGACCCGCCTTTGACCGCGAGGGCAATCTCTATATCGTGGACACCGCGTTCCAGCGCATTTTCCGCATCACGCCGAAAGGCGAGTGGGACCTCGTCGTGCAGTACGACGGCTGGCCCAACGGCATGAAATTCCACAAGGACGGCCGCTTGTTCGTCGCCGATTACAAGCTCGGCATCATGGTACTCGACGTGAAGAGCGGCAAGATCGAATCGCTGCTCGGCAGCGCCTACAGCGAAGGCTTCAAGGGCTGCAACGATCTGGCCTTCGATTCCAAAGGCGATCTTTATTTCACCGACCAGGGCCAGACCGGCATCGTCGATCCGACCGGCCGCGTCTACCGCCTGAAAGCGAACGGCGACTTGCAGCGGCTGGCGAGCAACGTGCCGAGCCCCAACGGCATCACCGTCAGCACCACCGACAAGCACGTGTACGTCGGCGTGACGCGCTCGCAGCAGGTGTGGCGGTTGCCGGTCATGCACGACGGCCAGGTGTCGAAGACCGGCGTGGCGGTGCAGATGTCGGGCGGCGTGGGTCCCGACGGTATTGAAATGGACGGCGACAACGGGCTGCTCGTGTGCCACATCGGCACGGGCGTGTGGCGCTTCGATGCCAACATGCTGCCGACGCACCTCGTGTATGCGGAGAACCCCGATCACAACCACCTCACCAACGTCGCGTTCGGGGGGCCCGATTACAAGACGATCTACATGACCGAAGCGATGTCGGGCGATCTGCTCACCGCCAAGGTGCCGGTCGCGGGCAAGAAGATTTTCGGCTTGTCGTAAGTGCATATGGCGGCACCGCACAACATCGCGGCGCTTTCGGCGGTCGAGCTGCGCCGCCGCATAGGCACGCGGGAGATTTCGCCGGTGGAGCTGCTCGAAGCGTGCATAGAGCGCATCGAGAGCATCAATCCGCTGGTCAACGCGATGGCGGCGCCGGATTTTGCGCGCGCGCGGCAGGCGGCCAGGGCGGCGGAGTCCGCAGTGCTGCGCGGCGAGCCGTTGGGGCTGCTGCACGGGTTGCCGGTCGGCATCAAGGACCTCGACGAAACCGCGGGCCTGCTGACGACTTTCGGTTCGCCGCTTTTTCGCGACCATGTGCCGGATTCTGATTCGAGCATGGTCGCGCGCGTGCGCGCCGCCGGCGCCATCATTGCGGCCAAGACCAACACGCCGGAGTTCGGCGCGGGTGCCAACACGCGCAACGCGGTGTGGGGCGCAACCGGCAATCCGTTCAATCCGAACCTGAGCGCGGGCGGTTCGTCCGGCGGCTCGGCGGTGGCGCTTGCGTGCGACATGCTGCCGCTTTGCAGTGGCACCGATACGGGAGGGTCGCTACGCATACCGGCAGCGCTGTGCGGCGTCGTCGGCTTTCGCCCGTCGCCGGGGCTGGTCGGGTCGGACCGCCGCTCTCTGGGCTGGACGCCGATTTCCGTCGGCGGGCCGCTCGGACGCACGGTGGCCGATACTTGTCTGCTGTTGGCGGCGCAGGCGGCGCTCGACGAAGGCGATCCGCTGTCGTATGCAGTCGATGGCCGCGAATTCGCGCCACCCGCGCTGGTCGATCCCGGCTCGCTGCGCGTGGCGTGGACGGAAGATTTCGGCACCTGTCCCGTCGATGATCCGATACGCGGCGTCTTTCGCGACAAGATCAAGGCGATGCGGCATTTGTTCAAATCGTGCGACGAGGTGAAATTTGATTTCGGCGACGCGCACCGCTGCTTCGACGTGATACGCGCGTTGAATTTCGTCGACCGCTTTCGCGAATTCTACGAGAAGGATCCCGCGTCGCTCGGTCCCAACGTGCGCGCCAACTACGAAACCGGCACGCGCATGTCGCTCGCCGACGTGGCGTGGGCGCAATCCGAGCAGACGCGGATTTTCCGCCGCTTCCAGCAGATGTACAAAGATTACGACCTGGTGCTGTCGCCGACGGTGGCGGTGTCGCCGTTT
>JAIOOZ010000371.1 GCA_021414185.1 Betaproteobacteria bacterium | reverse complement strand
AAACTTTGCATGTTGCGACCAGTTCCACCCCCACCCTGGCCCTCCCCCGTCAAGGGGGAGGGAACTTTCTATAATTTCCTATAGTTTGATGCCGTGCAGAAAACTCGCGCGCTCGCGCGCGCCCGCCATAATGAAGCTCAAATCGCTGCCGCTCAAAATGAACCGCATGCCGAGGCCGATGTATTTTTCCATCAGTTTGGGATCGTAGACGCCGCCCATGCCCGGGTGCACCCCGTGCTTGAGACAGGCCGCGATGGTTTTCTTATAGGCTGCCTCAACGTCGGCATGCCCAAACTGCCCCGGGATGCCCATTTCGGCGCACAGGTCGTTGGTGCCGATCAGCACGGAGTCGATGCCGGGCACTGCCGCAATCGCCTCGACGTTTTTAATGGCGAGCGGCGTTTCCACCATCACGATAACCAGCGTCTCGGCATTGACGACGTTCGATGCCTCGCCCATCGACACGCTTTGAAACGCGAACTGCGGCTGCGCGCCCGCCATCGAGCGGTGGCCGATCGGCGGGTACTTGCAGTTGGCGACCGCGCGCTGCGCTTCTTCCGCCGTGTCGACATGCGGAACGACGACGCCCTGCGCTCCGGCATCCAGCAATCGCGTCGCGTGGTAATGCTCCTTGCCGGGAACGCGCACGATGGGCGTGATGCCGACGGCCAGCGCGCCGTTGGCGATCTGCGCGGCGGTGTCGACGTCCATCGAATTGTGTTCCATGTCGATGAACAACCAGTCGAAGCCCGACGTCTTGGCAATCGCTGCGATGTCGACGGTGCGCGCCTGGCGCAGTCCCATGCCGATCGCGATCTTGCCGGCCTGCAACTGGTTCTTGGTGTGATTCGGATACGTTTTCATGCAGCTCCCCCGGGATTTTTGGCGCCGTGTGGTTTCCAATTTGACCGGCTCTGTTCTATTATCGCAGACCTTACCGCTCTACGTCGCTCACCGCTCGCGGTGACGCAGTCCGCCCGAAAGCCCGTCTTGACCACCGACAGCCGCCCGTCCCACGCGCCCGCCGAGCAATCGTTTGCGGCGCTGCGCCACCCGGCGTTCCGCGCGTACTTCATCACGTCCGCGCTGGCGATGATGGCCGACAGCATAGAGCACGTCATCAGCTACTGGATGATGTTCGAGAAATTCCACTCGCAGGCGTTGGGCGGTTTCGCGGTGATTTCGCACTGGGTGCCGTTCCTGCTGTTCTCGGTGTACACCGGCGCGCTCGCCGATCGCTTCGATCCGCGGCGCATCATCCAGCTCGGCATGGTGTGCTTCATGTTCGTGTCGCTGGCGTGGGGTTATCTGTTCATCACCGACACGCTCGAAATGTGGCACGCGATGGTGCTGCTCGTCATCCACGGTTTTGCGGGAGTTTTGTGGGGGCCCGCGAGCCAGCTATTCATTCACGACATCGTCGGCCCCGCGCAACTGCAGAGCGCGGTGCGGCTCGCGGCGACAGCGCGCATCCTCGGCCAGTTGATGGGGCCCGCGGTCGGCGGCGCCATCATGCTCGCGTTCGGCCCTCAGCACGGCATCCTCATCAATGTGCTGATCTACGTGCCGCTGCTGCTGTGGCTGTGGAAAGCGCCGTTCAAGCCGCGCGCGCCGAATCCGGCCGCCATGCGCGGGCTGGCCGACATCGTGACGACGATACGCGCCATCGCCGGCAACCGCACCATCGTGTCGATGACTTTGCTTGCCGGCGGCGCGTCGCTGTTCGTCGGCAATGCGTACCAGGCGCAGATGCCGGAATTCGCGCACGATCTCGGTCACGGCCGCGCCGACATCGCTTACAGCATGCTGCTGGCCGCGGACGCCGCCGGCGCATTGATCGCAGGCATCGTGCTCGAAAGCCGCGGGCTCCTGAAAGCCCATCCGAAAACTGCGTTCATATTGGCGATGATGTGGTGCTGCGCCATCGGCGGCTTCGCCGCGGCGACTGCCTACCCGCTCGCGTTTGGCTTGTTGTTCATCGCGGGCTTCGTGCAACTGTCGTTCAGCTCGATGGCGCAGACGCTGGTGCAGATGAACGCGCCCGCCAACATCCGCGGCCGCGTGATCGGGCTCTTCAGCATGTCAGGTTTAGGAATGCGCGCGTTCGCCGGCGTCACCGTCGGCGTGATGGGCGGCGTCATCGGCGTGCACTGGTCGCTCGCGCTGAGCGCGCTCGGCCTGCTTGCGATGATCGTCGGGTTGTACCTGTTCACGCTGCGCCGCGCGCCCGCGCGCTAGATACTGGCCTTCCCTACTCTTCAAGGGGAAAGTACCATGTCTTCCCCCTTCTTGTTTCGCGCGCTCCGGTTTGCACTGCTCACTCCAGCTTGATGTTTCCCAGCTTGGCCACCCGCGCCCACTTTTCGGATTCGGCACGCATGAAAGCCGCAAACTGCTCGGGCGTATCGCCAACCACATAGTTGCCCTGCGCGATTATTTTTTCCTTGACGTCCGGCAGGTTCAGCACGCGCACCATCTCCTGGTTGAGGCGCGTCACGATATCGCGCGACAGGCCCGCCGGGCCAACGATGCCGTTCCAGTTGAGCGACTCGAATCCCGGCAGGCCGGATTCGGCCATGGTCGGCAGATCCGGCGCGACGCTGAGCCGCGTCTTGCCGGTGACGGCGAGCGCACGCACACGCCCCGACTTCACGAACTGAAGGTTATCGACCGACGTCGAGAAGTGCATCATCAGCTGGCCGCCGATCAATTCAGGCAGGATGGGGCCGCTGCCCTTGTAGGGAATCTGCAGGAAATCGATGCCCGCGAGCTGCTTCAGCAGCTCGCCATTCAGGTGCGAAGACTGGCCGATGCCGGCGGAGCCATGCGTAATCTGTCCCGGCATTTTTTTCGCGAGCGCGATCAGCTCGCGCAGGTTCTTCACGGGCACCGAGGGATGGACCAGCAGGAAAGCCGGCCCGGCGATCAGGTTCACGATGGGGGTGAAGTCACGCACGGCATCGTACGGCATCTTCGTCATCAAATGCGGCAGCACGGTGAAAGTGCCGGTATTCGCAATCAGCAAAGTGTATCCGTCCGGCGCCGCGCGGGCGCCGAGTTCGGTGGCCACCAGCCCGCCGGCCCCCGGCCGGTTGTCGGCAATGACGGTCTGCCCGAGGGATTCGGTCAACTTCATGCCCACCACGCGCGCGGCGTAATCCGACGGGCCGCCGGGCGGAAACGGAATCAATATGCGCACCGGCTTGACCGGATATGTTTGCGCCGCCGCAATCAGCGGCGCCAGCGCGAGCAACCCCGCGACTCCCATGGCGATTTTGAAACCGGTGGTCCGTTTCATGCCCGTCATCGTCGTTATCTCCCTGTCCAGGACTCCAACCGTCAATCGCCGGCGTGATTT
>JAIOOZ010000671.1 GCA_021414185.1 Betaproteobacteria bacterium | reverse complement strand
GGTGGGCCCGATCCGCTTTCTTTCCGGCACCGCGGCGCTGACGGGCCTGGTGCTGATCTCGTGGTCGGCGTCGTTCACCTACCTGGAAATGGAGCGGTTCTGGCGCAACCCTTGAGCGGGTTGCTAGTGCCGGCGTGACAGGTGGCGCGCCTTCTCGGCCAGACGATGGCGCTCGTGCAGCAAACTTGCAGCGTCAGCCTGCGGCGGCCGCGGCCACGCGGCGATGGCCTGTTTGACACCCGCGTGCGCCATTGCCGTGTGCGGATCATCGTGAACGTAAGTCCAGTAGTGCTGCGCGAACGGGCTGCCCGGATCGGGAGGTTTGTGCATGGCCAGGACGTGTTCCACCGCAGCGCGCACGGCGTTTGCAACTTCGTTGCGGTGCGGCGGCAATGCATCGCGAACAAGATCGAGGTCTACCATCAGCTCGGAGAGCTCCCGCAGCCACGCGAATTCGGCGTGCGTCGTGAGCAACTGCAGTAATTCGCCCGCGCTGAGATTGGCGACATGGTCCCGCTCGTAGTCGCGGCGCGCCCGCTCGAGCAGAACTCGATGCAGCTCGCGTAGCGCGTCAGCCAGTTTTTGCCAATTGTCCGCGTCGGCCATGATGGTTCCAGCTTACTACAATCGTACAAACAAATGCCGCCGTCCACGAGGGGCGGCGGCATCGCGGCACGAAACTCAGTAGCGGCGCGGATCGTCCGGACGGCGGTCCTGGCTGTTGCGCACGCCGTCACCGTCGCGGTCGCGGTCGGCGCGGTTCGGAATGCCGTCGCGGTCACGGTCGCCGCTGCGATAGCCGCTGCGGTTATCCGGTTCGACCACACAGCCGGCCATAAGAGTGCTGAGAGCGACGAGTATTACGGCAAAAATTTTCATATGTTCTCCTGGATGATTTTGGTAAACGAAGAAAGAAGTACGCATGCAGATGCGCAGTCCTGCAATCACGCCCGCATGGTGTATTAGTACTTGAGATGGTTTACGGCGTATGTGCGTTGAGACACACATACGCGAGGAAAAACCCGCAATGGTGCGGGTTTGGTGCCGCAAGTAAAAATTATGCGGCAGGCCCGCTTTGTCCGGGCGGTAGCTAAAAGCCGGCCGCGGCGCCGTCGCTGCGCGGATCGTAACCCGCTTCGAGCGCGCCGTTGGCATGACGCGCGATGCCGCCCGCGTGTCCCGCGGTTTCGTCGAAGGCTTGCAGCATCTCGACGTCGTGGCCGCGGCGTTTCAGTTCGGCGACCAGCGCCGGATCGAAGCGCGCTTCCAGCTTCAGCGAGTCAGTCGCCTGTCCCCACGTGCGTCCCAGCAGCCAGCGCGGTGCGGTGATTGCCTGCTGCATGTTCTGGCCGAACACCGCGTAGCGCGTGAACACCGCCGACTGCGTCTGCGGCTGGCCGTCGCCGCCCATGGTGCCGTAGACGACGGCGCGGCCATCGTTCAACAGTGCCAGCGCGGGGTTCAGGGTGTGAAACGGTTTGCGCCGCGGCTTCAGCGCATTCAGCGCGCTCTCGTCGAGCGAGAAGCTGCAGCCGCGGTTCTGCCAGTTGATGCCGCTGCCCGCGAGCACCACACCGCTGCCGAACTCGTGGTAAATGCTTTGGATAAAACTCACTGCGCGGCCCGCGTTGTCGATCGTGCCCATCCATATCGTATCGCCGCGTTTGGCTTGCGCGCCCCACGGCAATGCGCGGTCGCGTTTGATGGCGGCCGCTTGCGCCGCGAGCGCCTGCGCATCCAGCAATTGTTGCGGGTCGACCGTCATGAAAGCGGGGTCGGTGATGTGTTTGTTGCGCACAAGAAATGCCTGCTTGGTCGCTTCGACGCACAGGTGGACGTAATCGGCGCTGTCGGGCGCAACCTTGTCGAGACCGAGCCGGTCGAGGATGCCGAGTATCATCAGCGACGCCGTGCCCTGGGTCGGCGGCGCCATGTTGTAGAGCGTGCCGAGACTGTGCTTCAGCATGACCGGCGCGCGCAGTTCGGCGCTGTGGCCGCCGAAATCGGCGAGCAGCAGCGGGCTGCCGAGCTGGGCGAGATCGCCGGCTATGGAGCGCGCGAGTTCACCTTCGTAAAAATCGCCCAAACCGTATTTCGCCAGCTGGCGCATGGTTGCGGCGAGTTTCGTTTGTTTCAATATCGAACCTGCGTCCGGTACCCGGCCATCGACCAGAAAACGTTCACCGAATCCCGGCACGTCTTTCAATTCGGCAAACTTGGCAGCGGTGTTCGCGTGCTGGCTTTTTGTCACGACGATGCCGTGCTCTGCATGATGCATCGCGTCTTCGAGCAGGCGCGCGAGGGGCAGGCGTCCAGCCCAATTATTTTTGCTGTAATCGAGCGCGAGCGCCCAGCCCGAAATGGTGCCGGCAACGGTGTTGGCGGCGAGCGGTCCGCGCATCGGAATCGCGTCGATCTTGTGCTGGCGATAGAAATCGACGGTGGCGCGTCCAGCGGAGCGGCCGCAGGCATCTATAGTGATGACCGGTTTGCCCGGT
>JAIOOZ010000686.1 GCA_021414185.1 Betaproteobacteria bacterium | reverse complement strand
CGCGGCCAGGCCATACCGGGTTACGCGGTCGTGCGCCAGCAGCGCGACATCAATCTCACGCGCGGCCGCAACAGCGTGCGCTTCGCCGACGTCGCCGCCTACATCGATCCGACCACCGTGATGTTCGAATCGCTCACCGATGCCGCCGGCACCAGCGTGGTCGAGCAGAACTTCCAGTTCGATCTGGTCAACCAGGACAAGCTGCTGCAAAAGTACGTCGACCAGACCATCAAAGTCGATCAGGTGCGCGGCGCGGCGGTCGAGTCGTTCACCGGCACCCTGCTGTCGACTTCCGGCGGCATGATCCTGAAGCGCGACGACGGCACGCTGCAACTGCTGCCGCACAATGCCGGCATCACCCTGCCGAGCCTGCCGGGCGGACTCATCACGCGGCCGACGCTGGTCTGGGACCTCAACGCCAAACAAGCCGGCAACCACCGCACGCGCGTGTCGTACCAGACCACCGGCCTCACCTGGTGGACGGACTACAACGTGACTTACGCGGATGGCAGCAACGCCAACGCGTGCAAACTCGATATCGGCGCTTGGGTGAGCATCATCAACCAGTCGGGGGCCAGTTATCCCGAAGCAAAACTGAAGCTGATCGCAGGCGACGTGCAGCGCGCGCAGGTGGGGGGCCCGGTGAACGACAGGCTCGCCATGGCCAAATCCGTGGCGCGCGATGAAAAGGACAGCGGCTTCGCGGAAAAATCGTTCTTCGAGTACCACCTCTACACGCTGGGCCGCCCGACGACGCTGCCCGACAACTCCACCAAGCAAATCGAGTTGTTTCCTGCCGCGCGCAATGTGCCATGCGAAAAAACGCTCGTTTACTATGGTGCTGTGCCGGGTTACTACGGATATGGCGCAAGCCCGCAGACCGATCGCAATTACGGCGTGCAAAGCAACAAGAAAGTCGACGTCTATCTCGGCTTCAAGAATGCGACTGAACACAACATGGGCATGCCGCTGCCTTCCGGCCGCATCCGCGTCAGCAAAATGGACAGCGCCGACAAGACGCTAGAATTCATCGGCGAGAACGTCATCGACCA
This sequence comes from Betaproteobacteria bacterium, assembly GCA_021414185.1. Lineage (GTDB taxonomy): Bacteria > Pseudomonadota > Gammaproteobacteria > Burkholderiales > SG8-41 > PALSA-1004. The sequence continues at coordinate 732 of JAIOOZ010000686.1, read as the reverse complement.
CACGCCGAAAAACGAAAACGTACTGATCAAGCTCGGCTCGGCGTTCGATGTCGTCGGCGAGCGCCGCCAGCTCGATTTCAAGGTCGACACCACGCGCAAAACGATGAATGAGGAAATCGAGGTCAAGCTGCGCAACCAGAAAAAAGAAGCGGTCACCGTCATGGTGAAGGAAAACCTCTACCGCTGGGTCAACTGGCAGGTCACGGCGCAAACCCACGCTTTCGAAAAGGTGGATGCGCGCACCATCCAGTTCCCGGTAAAAATCGCCGCCGGCGCCGAAGTCACCGTGCGTTACAGCGTGCAGTACACCTGGTAAGCGTCAACGGAACGCGGCCCATGCCGGTGCTATACTTGATTCGCATTGCATAAACCGGGGAGGTTCCACATGGGAGTCGTTGCGTTCGTAATACTGGGGGTGGCAGTCCTGGCGCTGGTTTACCTGGTAATGATTTACAACAATCTGGTCCAGGTAAAGCACAACGTATCCAAAGCGTGGGCGAACATCGACGTGCTGCTCAAGCAGCGCCACGACGAACTGCCCAAGCTCGTCGAGACCTGCAAGCAGTACATGAAATTCGAGCAGGACACGCAGCAGAAAGTGATCGAAGCGCGCTCCAAGGTTTTCTCCGCGCGCGAATCCCAGGACATGCGCGCTCTGGGCACCGCCGAAGCAGGACTGCGTGCCAGCGTCGGCAGCCTGTTCGCGCTGGCCGAGCAATATCCCGACCTCAA
>JAIOOZ010000685.1 GCA_021414185.1 Betaproteobacteria bacterium | reverse complement strand
GCCGGCGGGTGGGGCGATGGCTTATGCGGTGATTGTGGCGCTGATTCTGGCTATCGTCGCAGTGATCGTCTATTTCATCTGGCAGGACGCCAAGGTAGAGAAAAAGTAACAGCTTTCCTGCCTGGTGATTCCCATTCGAATACTCGCAGGATTGCTGTTTGGTGTTGCGGCACTCACTGCATTCGCTCAGACGGCGCAGCAGCAATATCCATCCAAACCGATACACGTAATCGTCGGGTTCCCGCCCGGCGGTAATTCCGATTTCGTGGCGCGCGCGGTCGGACGCGGGCTCGGCGAGTCTTGGGGGCAGCAGGTCATCGTGGACAATCGTCCCGGCGCCGGTGGGAACATCGCCGCGGAAATGGTTGCGAAGGCGCCGGCTGACGGCCATACGCTGCTGCTGGGCGTATTCGCACATGCGGTGAATCCTAGCCTGTATGCCGGGAAACTCCCATTCGACACGCTGAAAGACTTCGTGCCGGTCATTCTGTGCGTTTCGTCCGCAAACATCCTGGTGGTGCATCCGTCGCTGCCGGTCAAGTCAGTTAAAGAGTTGATCGCGCTTGCCAAAGCGAAACCTGGCGCCATCACGTACGCATCGGCCGGCAACGGCACTGCGAGCCATCTGGCAGGCGAGTTGCTCAAAATGCTGGCGGGCATCGACATCCTGCACGTGCCTTACCGGGGCACGGGACTGGCGCACACCGATCTCATGGGCGGGCGCGTCACCATGTTCTTTGCCGCGATGGCGGGCACTTTGCAGGCAGTGCAGGTCGGCCGCTTGCGCGCGCTTGGCGTCACTACGCTCAAACGCTGGCCAGGGGCGCCGAATGTACCAACGATGTCGGAAGCGGGGGTTCCCGGTTTCGAAGTCAATTCGTGGTCAGGGTTGCTCGCGCCGGCGGGCACTTCCAAAGAAATTGTCGTGCGGCTCAACACCGAGGTCGCGCGAATTTTGCGTTCGACCGAGACGCGCGAGCGTTTGTATTCGTTCGGCGCCGAGCCGATCGACAACACGCCAGAAGAGTTTTCAGCCTACATCAATTCGGAATTCACCAAGTGGGCGAAGGTCGTAAAGGCCGCTGGGATGCGGGCCGACTGAGGAACGGCTGCCTCTATTTTGAGGTTGGGGGCAGAGTGCTGCTACCGACGTCTTCGGAACTCAGCGGCTGCACCGGTTCACGCTCGACGGAATATGAACCTTCGATCACGTCCTGATCTCGCTGGGCGCGCAATTTCCGCGATACCCACCATATGCGCGCAGCGACGATGATCGCGAGCACCGCTGCCGCGACGAGTGCGAACACAAAGAAAAACAAACCAACCACGGCGATCGAGGCTGCCACGAGCGTCGCGATCACGCGCCCGACCCAGGTTGCCGGGAGGATATTGCCTGGAATCTGCGTTTGTGAATTCATAAGTGAGTGTTGGATTATGGCGCAGACGCAAAGTTCATTGCGGCTGCGCTGTTAATTTCCCCGTCTGTATACAGGTATTATCGCGTTTTAGCGCGATTTTTGGCGATTTGTCCGGACCAATGCGATGCAAGAGAAAAATACAATCAAGGTGTTGTTCGTCTGCATGGGCAATATCTGCCGCTCACCAACGGCGGAGGCGGTGTTCAGGCACGCCGTATCGCAGGCAGGGTTGAAAGACGCGGTCGAATGCGATTCCGTCGGCACGCATGGTTATCACGTCGGGGAACCACCTGACCGGCGTGCGCAGCAGGCTGCACTGGGCCGCGGCTACGATATGAGCAATCTGCGCGGGCGCCAGGTGGGCAAGAAAGACTTCGAGCAGTTCGATTACATCGTCGCCATGGACAGGCACAATCTGGCTTTGCTCAAAGACCAGTGCCCGAAGCCGCACGCGCACAAGCTTGCGCTGTTCTGCGACTTCAACGCTGACTACGCGGGGCGCGAAGTGCCGGATCCGTATTACGGCGGACCGCAGGGCTTCGAGCAGGTGCTCGACATGATAGAAGCGGTCAGCGACAGCCTCATCGCGCGCCTGCGGCAAACACGCCGCGGATAAAAAAATGCCGGGAGGGTTCCCGGCATTTTAATAACAACTTACTTTCTGGTTTCGACCTGGGCCAACGGCTCGTTGCTGATCGGCGGCAACGGTGGACGCACGCGCGGCGGGCGCGGCGGAGCCGGCGGCTCCACTTTGCTTGCGGCTGCGCGCAGTTTTTCCGTGTCAGTCTCGACCTGCGATAAGTCGGGCGGCAGGACGACAGGTGCGTGCACTACTGGCACCGCAGGCGCGACGACCGCCGGCGCGGCAGGAACGTGTTCGACGACGCGCTCTGCAACCGGCTCAGGTTGCGCACGGTGTTCTGGGTCGGCTTCCCGGACCGGTGCGGCATACGTCGGTTCAACCGGTGCGGAATATGAAGTTTCAACCGGCGCGGGCGGGGTCGGCACGCGCGGCACTTCTACCTGGTGCGTCGGAAACGAGTCAGCCGCTACCTGAGTGTCAGCGACCATGGCTTCAGCGGAGATCTCTGCGCCGTCATTGCCCGTCGAGGCCACTTGTTGCTGTGGTGCCCCTTCGGCAGCGGCCTGCGCTGCATGACGCTCTGCGCGATCACGTCCGCCACGTCCACCACGACGGCGGCGGCTGCGGCCTTCGCCGCGGCCTTCACCTTCGGCGCGCGGTGCTTGCTGTTCGCGAGGCTGGCCCGGAGTTCCATCGGCTTCAGCTTGCGGTTGAGCGGTGCCTTCAGGACGCGGAGGGCGCTGTTGTTGCTGCCTGTCCCTGCGCTGCTGATCCTGCTGTGGATCACGTGGCGGCCGCGGCTCACGCGGTTCGCGGGGCGGACGCGGTTCGCCATTGCGGCCGCGCTGCTGGTTGCGGCCACCTTCGCGGCCACCCTCAGCACCACCTTCGCTGCGCGGCCCTTGTGCAGGACGATCGCCACGCGGCTCATCGCGTTTGTGGTCGCGGCGCGGTCCATTCGGACGGCCGCGGCGCTGGCCCGGACGCTCGCCACGATCAGCCCGTTCCGGACGTTCGCGCGTCATCGCAGGTTTGGTATCGACTGCGGCAGTTGCCGGGCGTTTGTTGAACCAGCCGAAAATCTTGCTGATGATCGAAGGCTCGCTTGGCGCGGCAACAGGTGCGGCGACCGCTTTCGGCGTGTGATCGACGATAGGCGCAGGTTGCGACGGCGTGATGCCTTTGACCGCAGCTTCGGGGCGCGCTACTGCCGGCTCGGTTTGGGCGGACGGCAAATCGTTGGTTTTCTCCGGCATGGCCACCATTTCGTAGCTCGGCGGCGGTACGTCGGCCTGGTTCAGTTCCTCGTGCTTCAGGCGCGTCACCGTATAGTTTGGCGTCTCGAGGTGGATGTTCGGAATCAATACGACGTTGACCTTCAAGCGCTGCTCGATCGAATGGAACTCGGCGCGCTTTTCGTTCAGCAGATAGGTAGCAACATCGACCGGCACCTGCGCGTGCACGGCGCCGGTGTTTTCCTTCATCGCTTCTTCCTGCAGGATGCGCAGGATATGCAATGCGGTGGATTCGATGCCGCGGATGTGGCCGGTGCCATGGCAGCGCGGGCAGGGGATATGGTTGCCCTCGGCCAATGCCGGACGCAGGCGCTGGCGCGACAATTCAAGCAGGCCGAAACGCGAAATCTTGCCGGTCTGCACGCGCGCACGGTCGACGTGCAAAGCATCGCGCAAACGGTTTTCGACTTCGCGCTGGTTGCGGCCGCTTTCCATGTCGATGAAATCGATGACGATCAGGCCGCCCAGGTCGCGCAGGCGCAACTGGCGGGCGAGTTCATCGGCGGCTTCCAGATTGGTGCGGAACGCGGTCTCTTCGATGTCGGCACCGCGCGTCGAGCGCGCGGAGTTGACGTCGATGGATACCAGCGCCTCGGTGTGATCGATGACGATGGCGCCGCCTGATGGCAGCGAGACCTGACGCGAGAACGCGGTTTCGATCTGGTGCTCGATCTGAAAACGCGAAAACAGCGGCACGTCGTCTTTGTAGAGTTTCACGCGATTGACGTTGTCGGGCATGACGTGGCCCATGAACGCCTTCGCCTGCTCGTAAATGTCTTCGGTGTCGATCAGGATTTCGCCGATGTCCTGCGAAAAATGATCGCGGATCGCGCGGATCACCAGGCTGGATTCCTGGTAAATCAGGAAGGCGCCGTTCTGCCCGGTAGAGGCGTTTTCGATTTCGCGCCAGAGTTGCAGCAGGTAATTCAGATCCCAGCCGAGTTCTTCGGCGTTGCGGCCGATGCCGGCGGTGCGGGCGATGACGCTCATGCCCGCGGGCACTTCGAGCTGATCGATGGTTTCGCGCAGTTCCGCGCGTTCTTCGCCTTCAACGCGGCGCGAAACACCGCCGCCGCGCGGGTTGTTCGGCATCAGCACGAGGTAACGGCCGGCCAGACTGATGAAAGTGGTGAGCGCCGCACCCTTGGTGCCGCGCTCGTCTTTATCGACCTGGACTATGAGTTCCTGGCCTTCGCGCAACGCGTCCTTGATGCTGGCGCGGGCGACGTCTATACCGGGTTTGAAGTAGGCGCGGGCGACCTCCTTGAAAGGCAGGAAACCGTGCCGCTCGCTGCCATAATCGATAAAGGCAGCTTCGAGGCTGGGCTCGACGCGGGTGATGACACCCTTGTAGATATTGCTTTTGCGCTGCTCTTTGCCTGCGGATTCAATGTCCAGATCGAGCAGTTTCTGGCCATCTACGATTGCGACGCGCAGTTCTTCGGACTGCGTCGCGTTAAACAACATGCGTTTCATTTTTTTCTTCTCCCGCGCTCAGTGTCACGGGATGGGCAAACTCGCGCGCGGCGGTCAAGCCATGCGCTACTCAATCATTCAGTCACGAATACTGATCATTAAAGTTGGGTGACTAGTTAAAAATGACTTTCGTTGTTTGCCGTTAAATTTTTCAGTGCGCAGCGGGTGTTGCCGGCGTAGGGTGCTTCGCACCGTGGCCGCGGTCGCTGCTGCAACAAAGTTTTTCGTGTGCTGTGAGCGCGTATTTCGACTACCATCGCTACTTTTAGTGGTGAGCGACATTAACCATTGTGTTTTGGCAAAACCGGCTGTTCGCACCATCGGGAATTTCTCCCGCGTTGTGATCCACCGTGCCTGGGTAGCGACCGCGTGGCGCTGGGCCACCTGCCTGGCGTTACCTGCGGCAACTGCCGCGGTGCACCGCCTTTGAGCTCCGGACTACATGTCCTGAAGTCTGCTAACCGGCGAATAGTATAAGCATAATGAAGGATTTGGGCAAAAATTCGGTGTCGCGGCACCAAATCGGGGAAGAGGCCGGCGGGCAGCGTATCGACAACTATCTGGTCAAGCTGCTTAAAGGCGTGCCCAAGAGCCACGTTTACCGCATCCTGCGCAGCGGCGAGGTGAGGGTCAACGGGGGACGGGCCAAGCCCGACTACCGTATCCAGACCGGCGACGAGCTGCGCATACCGCCGGTACGGGTGGCCGAACGGACTGCCAAGGCAGCACCGCCGGTCAGCGCGGCGCTGGAACGGGCTGTCCTGCTTGAAGACGAGCACGTGCTGGCGCTCAACAAGCCTTCAGGCCTGGCGGTACATGGCGGCAGTGGGGTCAGCTTCGGCGTCATTGAGCAATTGCGCGGCCAGCGGCCGCAGGCGCGTTTTCTGGAACTCGTGCACAGGCTGGACCGCGATACGTCGGGCGTGCTGCTGCTTGCCAAGAAACGCAGTGCGTTGACTGGTTTGCATGAGCAATTACGCGAAGGGCAGGTCAAAAAGTATTACCTCGTGCTGGTCAAAGGCAAATGGCGCAACCAGAAGCAGGTCGTGCGCCTCAATCTGCACAAATACCTGCTCGCCTCGGGCGAGCGCCGCGTCGCGGTCAAGGACGAAGGGCAGGAATCGCACACGGTGTTTGAATTGCAGCGCGCATGGCAGGACTACAGCCTCTTGCGGGCGGAACTCAAGACCGGCCGCACGCACCAGATCAGGGTGCACCTTGCGCACCTCGGCTTTCCGATTGCCGGCGACGACAAGTACGGCGATTTCGAACTGAACAAGCAACTTGCGCGCACGGGTCTAAAGCGCATGTTTTTGCACGCCGCGCGCGTCGCGTTCAGGCACCCGTCCGGCGGCGCCAAAGTCGTTGTCGAAGCGCCGCTGCCTCCCGAACTGCAGAAATTCATCGATTCATTGGGCTGAGAGCCGTGGCAAAGCGCTTCGATCTGGTGGTATTCGACTGGGATGGCACGTTAATGGATTCCACCGCCGTCATCGTCGCGTCGCTGCAGGCCGCCTGCGCCGACGCCGGGCTACCGGTGCCGTCCGACGAGCGTGCGCAACACATCATCGGGCTGGGACTTTACGACGCGATGGCGCACGTTTTACCCGGCGTCGATCCGGCGGTGTATCCACAGGTCGTCGAACGTTACGGACATCATTTCCGGTTGCGCGAGCCGCAAACGCCGATGTTTGCCGGCGCCGAGCAAAGCCTGCGCGAACTTAACGACGCCGGCCATCGGGTCGCGATTGCCACCGGCAAAAGCCGGCGCGGACTCGATCGCGTGCTCGAAAAAACCGGCTTGGGCCCGTTGTTTCATGCCACCCGCTGCGGCGAAGAGTCGGCCACCAAGCCGCAGCCGGACATGTTGCTGGACCTGATGCGCGATCTGGGCGCAACACCCACCCAAACCCTGATGATAGGCGACACTACGCACGATTTGCAGATGGCTATCAATGCGGGAGTGGAGAGCGTGGCCGTCAGTTATGGCGCGCATCCGCGCGACCAACTGGTCGCGTTGCAACCGCTCGCCTGCATGGATAGACCGCAGGACTTATGGCAATGGCTGAAACACCACGCGTGATTTGTGACAGCGCCGCACTGACCGAGGGCGGCCGCGGCGTGCGTTTCAACGTTCAGCAGTACGGAGCGCAGGCCTCGGCTTTCGTAATCCGCTATGACGGCAGGGTCTATGCCTACTTCAACAGCTGCGCCCACATCCCGGTAGAACTCGACTGGATGGAGGGGGAGTTCTTCGATAAAGCTGGGTTATACTTGATTTGCGCGACGCACGGTGCAACTTACGAGCCGGATACGGGTCATTGCATCATGGGTCCGTGCAAAGGGCAGCACCTCATCTCAGTGCCGGTCGCGGAGCGCGACGGCAAAGTCTATTTACTGGAAAACAAACATGGCTGAATCAGATCCGAACAACGCGGGTGAAGGCTGGGAGCGCAAAGTGCTGGAGAAAGTCGCGCTCGCGGCGATTGCGGAACAGCGCACCACCCGCCGCTGGAGCATGGCGTTCAAGATGCTCGTGATGCTTTATCTGTTCATAGTCCTGTTTCTCGGCATGGGCTGGCTCAAGAAGACTGACAAATCGACCGGCAAGCATACGGCGATGGTCGAATTGCGCGGCGTAATCTCATCCGACAGTCAGGCCAGTGCCGATAACGTGACGGCAGGACTGCAGGCCGCATTTAAAGACACCAACACCCAGGGCATCGTGCTGCGCATCAACAGCCCCGGCGGCAGCCCGGTGCAGGCCGGCTATATCAACGACGAAATCAAGCGCCTGCGCGGATTGCACCCCAACATACCGTTATATGCGGTGGTCGAAGACATCTGCGCCTCCGGCGGTTATTACGTCGCAGTGGCCGCCGACAAGATCTACGTCGACAAGGGCAGCATCATCGGTTCGATCGGCGTCGTCATGGACGGTTTCGGCTTTACCGGCACGATGGAAAAGCTCGGCGTCGAGCGGCGCGCCATCACCGCGGGGGAGAACAAGAAATTTCTGGATCCGTTTTCGCCCGTCAATCCCGCGCACAAAGCTTATGCGGAAAAACTGATCGGCGAAATCCACGAGCAATTCATTACCGTAGTGCGCCAAGGGCGCGGCAAGCGCCTGAAAGAAAACTCCGAGATTTTCAGCGGCCTGGTGTGGACCGGCCCGAAAGGCATAGAACTCGGGCTGGCAGACGCGCTGGGCAGCGTAGACTCCGTCGCCCGCGACGTCATCAAGGCCGAGGACATCGTCGACTTCACGCCGCGCGAGAATATCGCCGAGCGCGTGGCGCGCCGGTTTGGCGCGGCGATGGCCGAAGCGCTGGTCAAGGTAACGGCTGCTAGCGGCGCCCAGTTGCGCTGATCACCGCGCGTAGAGCAGAAATACACTGGGGCGGCGACCGATCTCCGTTTTACCGGATTTCCATTCGGCAATAGTCGCGCTGCGCACCGACTCGCTTGCGAGCGTCAGGTCGCTCGCGACGCACAACCTTGTTTTGCCCTGGCACGCCTCAAGAAGCGTTTGCAACAGCGCGTCGTTGCGATAGGGCGTTTCAATAAAAATCTGCGTCATGTCCTGTTCGCGGGATTCGCGTTCTCGCGCGACGATTGCGCGGCGGCACACGTCCTTCGGCACCGGCAGATAACCATGAAAGGCAAAACGCTGGCCGTTGAAGCCTGACGCCATCAGCGCCAGCAATATCGCCGAAGGCCCAACGTGCGGCACGACACGGATATTCAGGCGATGCGCGGCTTCGACCAGCAGCGCGCCGGGGTCGGCGACTGCAGGGCTGCCGGCTTCCGACAAAATGCCGGCGCTGCGTCCCGCGAGCAGCGGCTGCAACAAAGCCGTCGCACGTTCGAGGTCGCTGTCTTTGTCGAAACGCTCGAGCTGCAACTCCTGTAATGGCCGCGGATGCGCAATGTTCTTGAGAAACAGGCGCGCGCTTTTTTCGTTTTCGACCAGGAAGTAGTCTAGTTCGGCCGCGGCCTGCAGTGCGGATGATGGCAGCGAGAGGCGCGCATCCGTGTCGCCCAGTGTTACCGGAATCAGGTGCAAGTCGCCGCGCGTGCTGCTCATGGCAGTTCCATACCTTCATTGCGCAGCATGTCGCACAACGCAATCAGCGGCAGGCCAATCAGCGCATTCGGATCGTCGCCTTCGAGTTTTGCGACCAGCGTAATCCCCAATCCTTCGATACGCGCACTGCCGGCGCAATCGTAGGGCTCTTCGGTGCGCAGATAGCGTTCGAGCTGGGCATCGCTGTACTCACGCATGTGCACGGTGACCGGCACCAGCGCGGCCTGCTGCTGCCCGTTGCGCGAATTGAGCAGGCACAAAGCCGTAAAAAAATGCACCGCTTTGCCCCGCATCAGTTTCAACTGGACAACCGCGTTGTCGAAATTGCCGGGTTTGCTGAGGATAACGTTGTCGACCAAAGCGACCTGATCGCTGCCTATGATCAGCGCATCCGGCCAAACGTCCTGCACCGCGCGAGCTTTGGCGCTGGCGAGCCGCAGGGCAAGCGCCTGGGGCGTTTCGCCGGGCAAAGGCGTTTCGTCCGCATTGGGGGCGGCGACTTCGAACGGGATATTGAGGCGGTTCAACAGCTCACGGCGATACCGCGAGGTCGAAGCCAGGACTAGGTGCGCCGAGGGAGGGTTGGGCATGGGGTAAGCGCATCCACAGGGGAACGCTAAGTCCCTGCGTTAAATGGATTTTCTGTTATTTTGTTTTGACAGATGAGGGCGAAAATACTATCATGCGCGGTTTATGTCTGCACGGGTCGTCATCGACAGCGTTGAATTTGCTCGCGCCGGCGAGCAGTTGAGCGGCGTAGCGCCGGTTGGCGCGCTTGCGCGGCTGGCGGATAGCCTGTTCGATGCCGGCGGCGAATTGAAATTTGAGCTGACGGGCGGCAGCGATTCCAGGCAGAGATTAAAGCTGAAACTGGCGGTCGCGGGAAGCATCAATTTGCAGTGTCAGCGCTGCCTGGGAAGCCTGGCTTTCCCGGTGGCAGTGCAGGCGAATTTGCTGGTGTTGACGGGCGAGGCGGGGGGCGAGACGGCGGAGATCGACGATCTCGACGGCGTTCCGGCCAACGCCCAGACCGACGTGTGGTCGCTGGTGGAAGATGAAATTCTGCTGGCGATTCCGCTGGCGCCGCGCCATGCAGAAGAACAATGCAGCCCGGCCGTCAACGCGGCGGGCAAGCCGGCAGCGTCGCCGTTTGCGGCGCTGGCGAAATTAACGCAGGAACGCAGCAAGAATTGAAAGAAAAGGAGTTTCAAAATGGCAGTTCAGCAGAACAAGAAGTCCCCTTCGAAGCGCGGCATGCATCGCTCGCACGATTTTCTGACCAGCCCGCCGCTGGCGGTTGAGCCGACCACCGGTGAAGTACATTTGCGCCATCACATCAGCCCGACCGGCTACTACCGCGGCAAAAAAGTCGTCAAAACCAAAGACGAGTAGGGATCGGCGAGGTCGTGCTGGTCAGCGTAGCCACGCGCGCGCCGCTATGTACGGCGCGCGTTAGCGAGGACGTTTGATGGACGTAACGGTCGCCGTCGACTGCATGGGGGGAGATCACGGCCCCCATGTCACTGTCCCCGCTGCGCTTGATTTCCTGCAGCGTTGCGAAGACGTCAATATCATCCTGGTTGGCCTGCAGGATGAGATCAATGTCGAGCTGCGCAAAAGCAAGGCGGATCTCGTCGCGCGCGTCGCCGTGCAGCACGCGAGCGAAGCCGTCGGCATGGATGAAGCACCGGCCAGCGCGTTGCGCGGTAAAAAAGATTCGTCGATGCGGGTGGCCGTCAATCTGGTCAAAGACGGCACTGCGCACGCGTGCGTGAGCGCCGGCAATACCGGTGCGCTGATGGCGATTTCGCGCTTCGTGCTGAAAACCCTGCCCGATATCGAACGCCCTGCGATCTGCTCGGTCCTGCCGACCCTGACCGGGCGCACTTATATGCTGGACCTCGGCGCCAACGTAGATTGCACGGCCGAGCACTTGCTGCAATTCGGCGTGATGGGCTCGACACTGGTGAGCGCGGTCGAAAACCTGGAGCGGCCCACTGTCGGCCTGCTCAACATCGGCGAAGAAGACATCAAAGGCTGCGAGGTGGTCAAACACGCGGCCGAGCTGCTGCGCGCCAGCGGGCTTAACTTTTACGGCAACGTCGAAGGCGACGACATCTATAAAGGCACGACCGACGTCGTCGTGTGCGACGGCTTTGTCGGCAATGTCGCGCTCAAGGCTTCCGAAGGGATTGCACGCATGCTGGGGACTTATCTGCGCGAAGAATTCAACCGCAATCTGCTGACCAGGGCGGCGAGCCTGGCGGCGCTTCCCGTGCTCAATGCATTCAAACGGCGTTTCGATCCGCGCAATTACAACGGCGCGACTCTGCTCGGCCTGCGCGGAATCGTCATCAAGAGCCACGGCTCCGCGGACCGTTTGTCGTTCCGCATCGCAATTGGCCGCGCGGCCGACGAAGCGCGCAGCGGCGTACTCTCCAAAATCACCGAGCGCATGTCCGCTATGCAGGAAAACGTCGCGTGATGTGCAACGAATCGCCGGAGAACCTGGCTTGAAGTACGCGCGTATCGTCGGCACCGGCAGCTATCTGCCGGTCAACGTGGTCAGCAACGACGAACTCTCCCGTCGCGTCGACACGTCCGACGAATGGATACGCTCCCGTACCGGCATCCGGCAGCGCCACATCGCGGAACCCGCGCAGACATCGAGCGACCTCGCTTATCAGGCCTCGCTGCAGGCGCTCGCAGCGGCGGGCATTGCGGCGACCGATCTCGACCTGATCATCGTCGCGACATCGACGCCCGATTTTATTTTCCCCAGCACGGCGTGCCTGCTGCAGGCGAAGCTGGGCGCCAAGCGCTGCCCGGCCTTCGACGTACAGGCGGTGTGCTCCGGATTCGTCTATGGACTCGACATCGCGGACAAATATATCCGCAGCGGCATGTATCGCCGCGTGCTGGTGGTGGGCGCCGAAGTGTTTTCACGTATACTCGACTGGAACGACCGCGGAACCTGCGTGCTGTTCGGTGACGGCGCCGGCGCCGTGGTATTGGCGGCAGATGACAAGCCCGGATTACTCGCGAGCGTGCTGCATGCCGACGGCTCGCAGTTTGGGATACTGTCGACCCCCGGCCAGGTGTGCGGCGGCAAGGTCACCGGCGATCCATTTCTCCGCATGGACGGACAGGCGGTGTTCAAGCTGGCGGTGCGCGTGCTTGACGAAGTCGCACGCGAGACACTTGCGTTGTGCAATCTGCAACCGGCCGACGTGGACTGGCTGATTCCGCATCAGGCCAACGTACGCATACTTGACGCCACCGCAAAGCGGTTGGGGATAGCAACGGATAAAGTCATCGTGACCGTCGATCGCCATGCCAACACATCGGCGGCATCGGTGCCGCTGGCGCTGGACGTGGCAGTGCGCGACGGCCGTATCAAGCCCGGCCACAAGGTGCTGCTCGAAGGCGTGGGCGGCGGCTTCACCTGGGGCGCGGCGCTCGTAGAGATGTAGGGGGAGGAATGAAGCTCGCATTGGTATTCCCGGGACAGGGATCGCAATCGGTCGGCATGCTGAAAAGCTTCGTCGACAGCAAGCCCGTGCGCGACACTTTCGCGGAAGCGGCGGAAGTGCTGCAGCAGGATTTATGGAAGCTCGCGGCCGATGGCCCGGCGGAAGAACTTAACTCGACGGTCAATACGCAGCCACTGATGCTGACCGCGGCTTACGCCGTTTATCGCGCATGGCGCGAGGCAGGCGGGGATCAACCGGCAATCGTCGCTGGACACAGCCTCGGTGAATATACGGCGCTGGTGGTAGCAGGTGTAATCAGTTTGCGTGACGCGTTGCCTTTAGTGCGCTTTCGCGCGCAGGCCATGCAGGAAGCCGTGCCGGTCGGCACCGGTGCGATGGCCGCGATCCTGGGTCTCGACGATGATGCCGTGCGCGCGGCGTGCGCAGAGGCGGCGCAAGGCGAAGTCGTGGAAGCGGTGAATTTCAACGCACCCAGCCAGGTCGTCATCGCAGGACACAAAGCAGCCGTCGAACGCGGTGCTGCCGCAGCGAAAGCGAAAGGCGCCAAGCGCGCCGTCATGCTGCCTGTCAGCGCGCCATTTCATGCGTCGCTGTTAAAGCCTGCGGCCCAACGTCTGGAACAGTATTTGGCCGGCATCACGTTCAATGTCCCGCAGATTCCAGTCATCAACAACGTCGACGTCGCGACCGTCAGCGATCCGCAGCAGATCAAGGACGCGCTGGCGCGTCAGGCCTGCAATCCGGTGCGCTGGGTTGAAGTCATACAGCAGATGGCGCGCAACGGCGTCACCGACGTCGGCGAATGTGGTCCGGGCAGGGTCCTGGCAGGCATGACCAAGCGCATCGATGGCGCGTTGAACGGTTTCGCGATAGCCGACGCTGCGTCACTGGCGCAAGCGGTACAATCTTTTCAGCGGGCGGCGTGATGCTGAACGGACAAGTCGCACTGGTCACCGGGGCCTCGCGCGGTATCGGCAAGGCAATTGCGCTTGAATTGGGCAAGCAGGGCGCGGTAGTGGCGGGCACCGCGACTACCGACGCCGGCGCGCAGGCGATAGGCGCTTACCTGGCGGGGGCAAATATCAAAGGCGCCGGCTTTGCAATGAACGTCAATGACGCTGCGCAGGTGGAAGCGACGGTTGCGGCCGTGCAAAAGCAATGCGGCGACATCGCGATTCTCGTCAATAACGCGGGCATCACGCGCGACAACCTGCTGCTGCGCATGAAGGACGAAGAGTGGGACGACATCATGTCCACCAACCTGAAGTCCGTCTACAAACTGTCGAAGCTGGTCATACGCTCGATGATGAAGGCGCGCCACGGCCGTATCATCAATATCACGTCGGTGGTCGGCGTCATGGGCAACGCGGGGCAAACCAACTATTCGGCAGCCAAGGCCGGCATCATAGGTTTCAGCAAGTCGCTCGCGCGCGAAATCGGCAGCCGCAACATTACGGTAAACTGCGTCGCGCCGGGGTTCATCGACACCGACATGACGCGCGAACTGGACGATACCCAGCGCAATGCACTAATTGGTCAAATCCCGCTGGCGCGGCTGGGCGCGGTCGAGGATATTGCCGGTGCAGTGGCTTTCCTCGCCGGGCCGGCGGCAGGCTACATTACCGGTGCCACGCTGCATGTCAATGGCGGAATGTTGATGGAATAACACGCGGTTTACGCGGGTTAGATGGCAGGCGCCGGATTTGGTAAAATACGTTTCGCATAAAACAGGACGACTCCTGAAGGGGATATAGATGGAAAATATAGAACAGCGCGTCAAGAAGATCGTGGCCGAGCAACTGGGCGTCAACGAAGCCGATGTCAAGAACGAATCGTCATTCGTCAACGACCTCGGCGCCGATTCCCTCGACACCGTTGAGCTGGTGATGGCGCTCGAAGAAGAGTTCGAGTGCGAGATTCCGGACGAAGACGCGGAAAAAATCACCACCGTCCAGCAGGCCATCGACTACGTCAAGGCCCACCTCAAGTAATCCTCAGCAGGCTTACGCCGCGGAAATCCATTGGCAAGACGCAGAGTAGTCGTAACCGGTCTCGGCATCATATCTCCGGTCGGGATAGGCATACCCGAAGCGTGGGGGAATATCGTGGCCGGAAAATCCGGCATCACGCGCATCACGCGCTTCGACCCCGCCATTTTGCCCTCGCAGATCGCAGGCGAGGTCAAGGGATTCGAAGTCGCGAAATGGCTCGCCCCCAAGGAAGCGCGGCGTTTCGACACGTTTATTCACTACGGCCTGGCGGCCGCCATCGATGCGATCAAGGATTCCGGCCTCGATCTCGAGCAGGAAAACCGCGAGCAGATCGGCGTTTGCATAGGCTCCGGCATCGGCGGATTGCCACTCATCGAGACCACCCATGACGCCATGCTGGCCGGCGGCGTGCGCAAGGTCTCCCCGTTTTTCGTTCCCGGCACCATCATCAACATGATCTCCGGCCAGTTGTCGATCATGTACGGCCTCAAAGGCCCGAACATCGCAGTGGTCACCGCCTGCACGACCGCCAACCACAGCATAGGCGAAGCAGGGCGCTTCATTGAATACGGTGACGCCGACGTAATGATCGCCGGTGGCGCGGAATCGACCGTGTCACCGCTGGGTGTCGGCGGGTTTTGCGCCGCTCGCGCGCTGTCGAACCGCAACGACGCGCCCGAACTGGCGAGCCGCCCGTGGGACAAGGACCGCGACGGGTTCGTACTCGGCGAAGGCGCCGGCGTGCTGGTGCTTGAAGAATACGAGCACGCAAAAAAACGCGGCGCGCGCATTTACTGCGAACTCGCCGGTTACGGGCTAAGCGCTGACGCGCACCACATTACAGCGCCTTGCGAAGACGGTGAAGGCGCAGCGCGCTGCATGGTGAATGCCCTGCGCAATGGCGGAGTCAATGCCGACCAGGTCGATTACATCAATGCCCACGGCACGTCGACGCCGCTTGGCGACATCGCGGAAACCATCGCTGTCAAACGCTGCTTCGGCGATCATGCGAAAAAACTGGCGGTCAGTTCGACCAAATCGATGACCGGGCATTTGCTGGGCGCCGCCGGCGGCATCGAGGCCGTGTTTACGGCGCTGGCGCTGCACGAGCAGATCGCGCCGCCGACGATCAACCTCGTCAATCAGGATCCGCAATGCGATCTCGATTACGTGCCGAACCAGGCGCGCAAGATGCCGATCAAAGTCGCGGTGTCGAATTCGTTCGGCTTCGGCGGCACCAACGGCAGTCTGGTATTCCGCGCCGTCTGAGGCAGCGCGGGCACGACGCGCCGTCCGCTGCGCTCACTCCACCATGAATCTGATCAACGGCGTCGCAGGCGATGCGGTCAGCGTGCGCGACCGCGGGCTGGCCTACGGCGATGGCGTATTTCGCACTTTCCCTGTGCGCGGCGGCAAACCCGCGCTGTGGCAGCGCCAGTACACGAAGCTTGCGCACGACTGCAAGGCGATCGCCATCGATTGTCCGCCTTCCGCAACGTTAGAGAACGATCTTGCTCAGATCGGCGCAAGCGAACCCGACTGCGTGGTGAAAATCATCATTACGCGTGGCGACAGCGCGCGTGGTTACGCACCGCCGTCTGAACCGAAACCAACGCGTGTTGTAACCTCCAGCGCATTGCCGGACTACCCGAAACACTATGCTGAAACCGGCGTGCGCACGCATCTGTGCCGCATCAGGCTGGCCGCGCAACCGGCGCTGGCCGGCATCAAACATCTCAACCGCCTGGAAAACGTGCTTGCCCGTGCCGAATGGAGCGATCCGGCTGTCACTGAAGGACTCATGTGCGATGCCGACGATAATGTAATCGGCGGCACCATGAGCAATCTGTTCATCGGCAAGAACAGCAAGCTGCTCACACCGGAGCTGAAACGTTGCGGTGTGAGCGGCGTGATGCGCGAACTGGTGATCGAGCTCGCGCGTGCTCACGATATTCCGCTGCAGATCGCAGACATAGGCATCGATGAACTGCTGGCCGCCGACGAACTCTTCGTCGTCAACAGCGTCATCGGCCTGTGGCCAGTTGCCGCGCTTGACCGCAAAACATGGAACAAGGGTGCATTGACGGCCCGTATGCAGCAATGGATCGTCAATGTTCAAAGCGATTAAGCGCTTTTTTAAACGCCTGTTCTGGCTGAGCGTATTGCTCGCCGTGGCGTTCGGCGCCTGGCTGGGCCTGTACGGCTGGACTGAAATGTCGATCGCAGCACCCGTGCAATTCAGCCTCAAAGAAGGCAGCAGTCTGCGCAGTGCCGCGCGCCAGATGCAGACGGCCGGTGTGCTCAAGTCGCCGTGGCAATTTGAAGTGCTGGCGCGGTTAAGCGGGCATGCCGGGCACGTGCAGGCCG
>JAIOOZ010000670.1 GCA_021414185.1 Betaproteobacteria bacterium | reverse complement strand
GCCTGGATGTCGAGGCCTCCGCCCGGTGTAAACGGCACGACGATGCGCACCGGCTTGGCGGGCCAGGTCTGCGCCGAGACGCCGGCAGCAACACAGGCGAGCACGGCAATCGCCGCGCCGGACCCGCAGCAACTGAGTTTGTTCATGCGCGGAACTTTCAACCGCGGTAAACCGGCGCGGGCTGGGAAAAGAACGACAGCAGAATGTGGTACACCATCATGTAATTGATCTGCTGGAAGCTCGCGTGCGAAATACCCGCCATCACCGTGAACTGCTTGTCGGGGTTCGGCAGCAGCTTGAAAAACTCGATCAGGTCGTCGAAGCCCGCGATGCCGTCGAACTCTCCGCGCATGACCAGGACCGGCACCTTGATCTTCAGCGGATCGACGATTGGCAGTCTCGAGCACATGTCTACGTAAGTGCCGGTCGGCATGGAGTCGTCGAGCGCCAGCACCGCATCGGCAAACGCATCCACGACCTTTTTCTCGGCGCAACCCGGATGATCGCGGTCGAACACGCTGTGCATGAACGCGCGGTCGATCGGGCGCCGGTTTATTTTGAGGAACTGCGGCAATTTCTTGCGCCGCTCGTCGAGCGTCGGGCTGCCCTTGCCCGTCCAGACGAACGCATCGAGAACCACCCGCGCCACGCGTTCGGGATGCCGCTCGGCAAACATCGCCGCGCGCAATGCCCCGGACGAGATGCCATAGACGAGAAAATCCTTCACGCCGCGCGTCTTCATGATGTAGTCGGTCGCGGCTTTCGCGTCGTCCGCGCCATTGGATATATCGCAATTGATGTCGCGCGTCTTGTCGGAGCGTCCGTAGCCTTCCATGTCGAAGCACCAGGTGTCGTAACCCTGGGAGGCGAAATAATCCATCGCCGACGAGTACGGCCGGCCCTGCACCTGCAAATCGAACGTCGGGGTCGATGCCATCGACGAGCCGTGGATAAACAATACCGTGCCGCGCACGGGCTTTACGGTGGCGGGCTTCTCCCACAGAAAAATTTTGACTTCGCCCTTCTTTGTCCAGTGCTCCTGACCTTTTGCCGTCGCGGCTGCCTGCGTGCTCATCGAAACTGCTCCCGGTTATATGATGCGGCGCGCAGTGCATGGCAACGCGCACAATCGCAAAAGGCGCATTTTATACCGCCCGCCTCGCAGCGACAGCAAAAAACGCCGGTCACACGTATAATCCGCGCTCCCTTCCCTCTCGCGATACGCAGTTCGCCGCACGGCTTTCCATCACATGTTTTTACTGGAACACGACGCCAAATCACTGCTCGCTCTGCACGGCGCACCAGCACCCGCGGGCGCACTGCTCGATGGCGCCAATCTCGGCAATGCGCAGCTTCCGCCATCGCCCTGGGTCGTGAAAGCGCAGATCGCCGCCGGCGGACGCGGTAAGGCCGGTTTGATCCGCACTGCAAAGTCACGCGATGAATTGCAATCGCAATTGCGCGCAATCGTCGGCTCGACTCATCAAGGCATGACCGTGCAGGCATGCCGCGTGGAATCGCAAGTGACGAATGTCGAGGAAGCGTATTTGAGCTTCATGCTCGATCCGGTTGCGGCAGGAGTACGCGTCATGCTCGCCGCCCAGGGCGGAGTCGAGATCGAGGCGCTGGCAGCCACGCCGGGCGCGCTGAAGAGTGCCATTGTCGCCCCGGAATCCGCGGCCCTCAATGCCGCGATCGGCGAACTCACGCGCGGTCTCGCGCCGCATCTGGCGCGCGCGCTGAACGACGCCGGCCGCGAGCTTGTGCGCGTCTTTCTCTCGGCCGAACTCTCATTGCTTGAGATCAACCCGCTTTTCGTGCGGCCCGACGGCAGCTGGATCGCGGGGGACGCCAAGATAGTGACCGACGACGACGCGATGTTCCGCCAGCCGCATTTACGCGCACTGCTGGATAGCCGCATGACCGCCTATCCGGCAGCCCATAGAAAAGAACGCTATGGCTGCGATTACGTAGTGGTCGATCCCGCCGGCGAAATCGGCCTGCTGACCACCGGTGCCGGCCTCTCGATGATGCTGATCGACGAACTGCGCGCAAGCGGGCTCAAACCCTACAACTTTCTCGATGTGCGCACCGGCGGCCTGCGCGGCGACCCGGCGCGGCTCGTCAACGTGCTCAACTGGATCGCCGAAGGCCCGAACGTGCGCGTGCTGCTTGTTAATATCTTCGCCGGCATCACCGATCTCGGCGAGTTTTCGCGCCTGCTGGTCGAAGCCTTTGCGCGCGTACCCCAGCTTAAAATTCCGATCGTGGCGCGCTTGGTCGGCACCAACCTCGATGCCGCGCGCGAATTTCTCTCCGCCCGCAATATTCCGGTCGCTACTGACCTCGGTGAAGCCATCAAGCATGTACGGCGGCATGTGGAAAATGTTTAGTCCGCGCATAGACCGCAGCACCGGCGTCATCGTGCAGGGCATCACCGGCCGCGCGGGACGCATGCATACGCGGTTCATGCGCGATTACGGCACCAATATAGTTGCTGGTGTATCGCCGAAAGCCGATGTGAAGGACGTCGAAAGCGTGCCGGTATTCGCCACTTGCCGCGATGCAGTCAAGGCGACCAAGGCCACGGCCAGTGTACTGCTGGTCGGTGCCGAGCAATTACTGGACGCCATCCGCGACGCAGTGGATGCGGACATCAAATTAATCGTGACGCCGACCGAAGGCATGCCGGTGCATGATGCGTTGCGCGCGCGCCGCCTCACGCAGGAAGCCGGCGCGACGTGGGTCGGCGCCTCGACTCCCGGCATGGCGATTGCCGGCGAGGTCAAACTCGGTTTCCTGCCGGAAGCGGCACTGACGCCGGGACCGCTGGGCATCATGTCGAAAAGCGGCACCCTGTCGTACGAATCCGGCTACCGGCTCGTCCAGCGCGGCGTCGGCACTTCGATATGGATAGGCGTGGGCGGCGACTCGGTCAAAGGCACCCGCTTCGCGGAACTGGTGCCCTTTTACGCCGCAGACAAACAAAGTGAAGCCCTGCTCATCATCGGCGAAATCGGCGGCAGCGAGGAAGAGGATTTCGCAGCCGCATTGACTGCGCAAAACTTCACCAAGCCTGTATTCGCGCTGATTGCCGGACGCAGTTCTCCGGCCGGCGTGACGATGGGACACGCCGGCGCGCTGGTCCACGGCAGTCACGGCGGCTACGCGGCCAAGAAAGCAGCGCTGGAAAAAGCCGGCGCGACCGTGTTCGGCTCCCTCGACGATATGACTGAAGGCATTGCCGCGTGGCACGCGGCGCGTGTTACTGTTTAATAAAACCCACGCGCATCGACGCGGACGCACCATCGGCAAAGCTACGCTGCCCCTGGTGCGCCGGTCATAAGCGTAATTTCAAAAGGAGTGAGTCATGGATTTCAAACTCAGCGACGAGCAACGCGAATTCGTGAGCGTGGTGCGCAAGGCCTGCCAGAAGGAATTCGCGCCGCGCGCGATCAAATACCTCGACGGCACCTGGCCCGCGGAAAACATGAAAAGGCTCGCCGAAATCGGCGTGCTGGGCATGTCGGTGCCCACCGAGTACGGCGGCTCGGGACTCGGCATCCTCGACACCGTGCTGGTGCTCGAGGAAATCGGCAAGGTCTGCTATGTCACCGCGATGGCGGTGCTCGGCGAAGTCGGCGTGCAATGCCGCATCATCAGCACCTACGCGCCGGAATCGATCAAGCAGAAAATCCTGCCGCGCGTCGCCACCGGCGAAGCCATCCTCGCGATCTGCATGACGGAGCCGAATGCAGGGACTGACGTGCCCAACTACACCACCAATACCGTGATCAAAGGCGACCGCATCGTCATCAACGGCCGCAAGACGCTGATCAGCCGCGCCGATATCGCGGAGATGTTCGTCGTGTTCACGCGCGTCGACAGCGTGCCGGGCGCCAAGGGCATAGGCTGCGTGTTGATCCCGGGCGGCGTCAAAGGGCTGGTCGCCGAGCCGAAATACCACACCATGGGCGGCGAATACCTGAGCGAAGTGCAGTTCAACGATATCGAGTTGCCGCTTGAAAACCTGGTGATCCGCAGCGACGGCATGAAACGCATGCTGAACGCGTTCAACACCCAGCGCTGCCTCAATCCGGCGATCTGCCTGGGCCTCGCCGAAGGCGCGATGGAAGAAGCCGTCAAATATCTGCGCGATCGCTCGGCATTCGGCCATCCGATCGGCGATTTTCAAGGCATGCGCTGGAAGGCCGCCGACATGTACATCCAGATCGAAGCGGCGCGCGGCCTGCTATACCGCGCCGCCGTCAGCGGCGAACAGTTTCCCGATCCGATGCTCGCGGCGATGGCGAAAATTTATTGCAACGAGATGAGCATCCGCGTCACCTCCGAAGCGATCCAGGTACACGGCGGCTACGGCTTCACCGACGAATACCCGGTGTCGCGTTTTTTCCGCGGCACGCGCTACGGCAGCCTGGGCGGCGGCACCAGCGAAACGCTGCGCAACCTGATCGGCAAAAAAATCGTCACCGATATGGACCTCGCGACCGGCGTGGCCGGCATGGGAACGTTCTAGGACGCCGCAAACAAAAATCCCGGGGAGCGCCCGGGATTTTTTCGTTTTTGCCTGCCTCAGTAAGTCGGTTTGGCCCGCAGGTATTTTTCGCGGTCCATCGAGCGCACTTCGAGCTTCTTGACCTCGGTGCCTTTCAGCACATCGAGCACGATATCCGCGCCTGCATCACCGCTCGCCCACAGCTTGCGGTAAAAATCCGTGTGGCCCTTCACCTGCTCGCCGCGGATACCGACGATGATGTCGCCGTTCGCCAGCCCCGCCTGCTCGGCCGGACTGTCGGGCGACACGCGCGTCACGATCAGTTTGCCCTGCAGGTCCTGGGTATTGATACCAAGCCACGGCCGCGGCTTTGACGAAGTCCTGCCCTGCGCAATCAGGTCGCCGAGTATCGGTTTCAATAAATCGATGGGCACGAACATGTTGCCGGGCACCTGTCCTCTGCCGCCGAGCGCATCGCCAACCACCAGCGAACCGACCCCCAGCAATTTGCCTTCCTTGTTGATGAGTGCAGCGCCCTGCCAGTTGACGGTAGCCGGCGCGGTATAGATCGCCTCGTCCAGCAAATACTCCCAGTAACCTGCGAAAGGCCGGCGCGACACGACGAACGCCGGCGCCACGCCATCAAAGCCGACGATAAGCACCGGCTCGCGCTCCGGCACCGTCGCCGAATCGCCGAACGAGATGGGTTTGACCGCCGGCGCCTTGACCGCGCGCAGCAGGCCAAAACCGGTGGTGAAATCGTAAGCGATGACGCTCGCCGGCACTGCACGCCCGTCGGCGGCGGAAATGTTTACCGATTCCGCTTCCTGCACAAGGTAGCCGATGGTAAGAATCAGTCCGCTCGAATCGATGACGATGCCGGTGCCTTCACGGTCGCCGCCGAGCGAATTGCGGCTGCGCGCGTCGGCAACGGCTTTTACGTTCACCTTGACCACGGAGAATGCATCGACTGTGAGGGGGTCGCGGGTGCGCGGCGCTTCGGCGGCACGCACGGGTAGCGGCATCGCGAAGAACGCGGCTGCAACCAGTAGCAGACCGCAGGCGGCCAGCCAGGACCTGCGGCTACTGCGATTACCTGTTGATGCAAGGCAATGCAACATGATCACGTTCTCCCTTAGTGTTGCAACTGCGCTTGGCAAGCGAGCCAAGACCAATAGTATGCTCGAAACCACGCTTCGGCAATCGCGCAACTCGTGCGAAAATCCGGTTTTGAACGCATCTCCGGCAAATCCCTTTTCTCAAAACGATGACTAGACTGAATGTTTGGCTGCTCGCCGGCATGGGATTGCCGGCCGCATTCGCCGCAACCTGCGCGGCTGCGCAAAACTACCCCACCAAGGCGATACGCATGATAGTGCCGTTCCCGCCGGGCGGCCCCAACGACATCCTCGGGCGCGTGATGGCGCAAAAGCTGACCGAACAACTTGGCCAGCAGGTGGTGGTCGACAACCGCGGTGGCGCGGGCGGCATCATCGGCGCCGAACTTGCCGCACGCGCCGTCCCCGACGGCTATACGGTGCTGTTCGGCGGCACGGCGCCGCTGGCGATCAATCCCGGCCTGCATAAATCGCTGCCATACGACCCGCTCAAAGACTTCGCGGCCATCAGCCTGGTGGGAACCGCACCGAGCATGCTCGTTGCGCACCCGGCCGTCGCGATCAGGACCGTGAAAGATCTCATCGATCTCGCGAAAGCAAAACCCGGGCAGCTCAATTTCGCGTCCGCCGGCATCGGCACTCCGCCACACCTCGCCGGCGAATTGTTCAAGAGCATGGCCGGCGTCGACATGGTGCACGTCCCGTACAAAGGCGGCGGCCCCGCCCTCACCGATCTGCTGGCGGGCCAGGTCGGCCTGTATTTCTCCGGCATCTCCTCGGCGCTGCCGTTTGTGAAGGAAGGCAGGTTGCGCGGCATCGCCGTCACCAGCGCGAAACGCACCGCGGTAGTCCCCGACATGCCGACGATCGCCGAATCGGGACTCGCGGGCTACGAAGTCGGCAATTGGTACGCGATACTGGCACCTGCCGCAACGACGCCGGCTGTCGTCACTCGCCTGAACACGGAAATCAATAAAGCACTGGCGGTCGCCGAAATCAGGAAACGTTTTCTCGATCTCGCCGCCGATCCTGTCGGCGGCACGCCAGGCGAACTGGCGGTCTATATGCGCAGCGAAATCGCGAAGTGGGCCAAGGTCATCAAGTTGGCGGGCATCAAGCCCGAGTAATCGCAGGTTTAACTTTTTTGGGGGAGCGGCAATGGATTTAGGACTGAAAGGCAAGGTCGCCATCGTCACCGGCGGCACCGAAGGGATCGGCAAGGCATCCGCCATCGAATTTGCACGCGAAGGCGCGAAGGTCGCCATCTGTGCCCGCAATGCGGAAAACATCAAGAAAACCGTCGATGCCATCAAAAGCGCCGGCGGCGAAGTCTTCGGCATGGTCGCCGACATGAGCAAGGCAGAAGATATCGAAAAATTCATCGCCGCCGTCGTCAAACAGTACGGCGGCATCGACATACTCGTCAACAACGCGGGCACTTCGGCGCGCGGCGCGTTCCTCGACATCAAGGACGAGACCTGGCGTTCAGACATCGAGCTCAAGGTATTCGGCGCGATCCGCTGCACGCGGCTCGCCGTTCCGCATATGCAAAAACGCGGCGGCGGCCGCGTCATCAACATCACCATTGTGAACGCCAAGCAACCCGCGGGCGGCTCGATGCCGACCTCCATCTCGCGTGCGGCAGGCCTGGCGATGACCAAGGCCTTGTCGAAGGAATTCGCCGCCGACAACATCCTCGTCAACACGGTCTGCATCGGGAAAATAAAATCCGGCCAACACGAGCGGCGTTACACCAAGGCCGGCATCAGCGCCGACGAGTATTACGCGAAAGACTCCAAGACGATCCCGCTCGGCCGCTTCGGCGAAGCGGAAGAAGCCGCCAATGTCATCGTGTTCCTGTGCTCCGCGGCCGCGAGCTACGTGACCGGCACCAGCGTGAACCTCGACGGCGGCATGTCAGGGGTGCTGTGAACCCGTGATTTCCCGTGTATTTCTGGCAACTTTCGCGCTATCGCTGGCCGGCACGGTAGCTGCACAGGCTTATCCGGCGCGGCCGATCCGCTTTATCGTGCCTTTCCCGCCTGGCGGCGGGAATGACACGATGGCGCGCATGATAGGCAATAAACTCACCGCGGCGCTTGGCCAGCAGTTTGTCGTCGACAACCGGGCCGGCGCCGGCGGCATGATAGGCGCGGAAACCGCGGCGCGCTCTGCGCCCGACGGCTATACGCTGTTTCTCGGCGGCGTCGCCAGTCACGGCATCAACCCGAATCTGAATCCGAAGCTCGGCTACGACCCGGTCAGGGATTTCACGCCGGTGTGCCTGATTGCCGCGGCGCCGCTGATTCTCGTCGTGCATCCGTCGGTGCAGGCGAAGACCGTCAATGAATTGATACAGCTCGCCAAAGCGAAACCCGGGCAGCTCAATTTCGCCTCCAACGGCACCGGCGGCTCCTCCCACCTCGCCGCGGAATTGTTCAAGATGATGACCGGAACCGACATGGTGCACGTTCCCTACAAGGGTTTATCGCCCGCGTTGACCGATCTGCTGAGCGGCCAAATACAATTGATGTTTTCGAGCACCGTCGCCATCCTGCCGCTGGTGCGTGCCGGCAGATTGCGGCCACTCGCCATGACCAGCACAAAAAGATCGCCGGCAGCGCCCGACGTGCCAACGGTAGCCGAAGCAGGCATTGCCGGCTATGAAACCGCGTCGTGGTACGGCGTGCTGGTTCCCGCTGGTACCGCGAAGCCCATCGTCGATTTGCTCAACCGCGAAATCGCCAAGGCCGTTCAGTTGCCGGACGTGCGCGAGCGCCTGGCAAGCGAAGGCGCCGACCCGGCCGGCGGCACGCCCGCTGAATTCGCCGCCCACATCAAGCGCGAACTCGCGCGCTGGGCGCAGGTCATCAAACAGGCAAAGATCAAACCTGACTGAATTTCCCAATCAATCACTAACCTCATGGAAATACCATCCCGATGAAAACGCAACCCGACTGGGCAGCATTACGCAATGAATTCCCGACTCTCGCCAAGTGGACCTACCTCGACATCGCACGCAAAACCATCCCGCCGCGCTGCGTCGAATGGGCGATGCAGGAGTACTGCCGCGACATTTACGACAACGCCGGCGAAGACGCGTGGTCGGGCG
Organism: Betaproteobacteria bacterium; assembly: GCA_021414185.1. Lineage (GTDB taxonomy): Bacteria > Pseudomonadota > Gammaproteobacteria > Burkholderiales > SG8-41 > PALSA-1004. The sequence goes on along the minus strand of JAIOOZ010000670.1, from coordinate 2,649 downwards.
AGAACGTCGAAGCCACGCGCAGCCTGATGGCCAAATTGCTGGGCGCGCAGCCAGGCGAGCTCGCGTTCATGAAAAACACCACCGAAGGGCTCAACATCGCAGCGCATGCGTTCGATTTGCAGCCCGGCGACAACATCGTGCTGACCAATATGGAGCACGTGAACAATATCTGGGTGTGGCGCCATTGGGAAGCGAAGGGGGTCGAAATCCGTTTTGCCGAGCATCGCGACGGCCGCCTCACGCTCGACACTTTCCTCGAAAAAATCGACCGCCGCACGCGCGTCGTCGCCTGCGCCTATGTCACCTACGGCAACGGCTACCGTGTAGATTTGCCGGCACTGGGCAAGATCTGCCGCGAGCGCGATATCCGGCTCGTGGTCGACGGGGTACAGGCGGCGGGAATCCTCGCCGCACCGCTGTCATCGCTGGGAGCCGACATCGTCGCCATCGGCGGTCACAAAGGCCTGCTGGGGTTGACCGGCACCGGCCTCATTTATTGCCGCGCCGAACTCATACGCAACCTGAAAACCCCGTTTATCCGGCCACTGAGCGTGGTAGGCGCCGCCGCCAACAAGCAATTTGACTACGTGCACGATGCGCACCGCTTCGAAGGCGGCAATCCGAGCTTCCTCGGCCTGCGCGTGATGCGGCGCGGCGCCGAGTTCCTGCAATCGATCGGCATCGCCAATATCGAAGAGCGCGTGCGTCAATTGTCGACGACGTTTCTGGGCATGGTGCGCAAAGCAGGTATCAAGACGCAAACGCCCGATGCGTGGGAAGAACGCGCGCAAATCGTCAACCTGCTGGTACCCGACGCGAAAGCGATACAGGCAAGACTGCACAAGCGCAAGGTCGTCGTCAACGTCAAGGACGACGCCTTGCGCGTATCGATGTCATTCTTCAATAACGAGGAAGACCTGGAGCGCACGTTGCACGCGATCAAGCGCGAGATGTCGAATAAGCCGACCGCTTGAATATTGCAAAACTGGCTTGATGGTGCCGCTGCCCGGATTCGAACTGGGGACCTTCGCATTACGAATGCGCTGCTCTACCAACTGAGCTACAGCGGCCTGATTCTGGAGTTTGGCTTCAGGACAAGGGGCGAATTTTAGCACGCGGCGGGCAAATCACGCTCCGCGGGATGTGCCGCATTAATAAAGAAAGCTACTGCGGACTGCCCGCGCTGGACCGCACGCGCACGATGATGTCGACGCCCTCGGTCGCCATGCCCTGCGGCAACGCCGGCAACCCGGTCACGCGGATATCGCGCGCGTCGATATCGGTCAGTTCGCCAGTATCGACATTGTAGAAATGATGATGCGGAGCGGTATTCGGATCGTAAAAAACCTTGCTGGGGTCGACGATGACCTCGCGCACCAGCTTTTTCTCGAGAAAAAGATTGAGCGTGTTGTAGACGGTCGCCTTGGACGTCTCCGAAGCGCGGTCATTGACGAGTGCAAGTATCTGATCCGCCGATAAATGCTCCCCGCGCGAAAAAATCGCGTGGGCAATTTCGATGCGCTGGTGCGTGGGATTGATGCCGCGGCCGCGCAGCACTTCGGCCAGGTTGTCACGCGTGTATTTGTTTTCAAACATGATTTTTGATTCTAAACCAACATCTGGACTCTGTCTAACTTGAAATGCTCCTACGCGCGCCGCTGCATTTCCCGCGCAAAGTCTGTGCGCAGGCGTCGCCGTCACCTTTGACCGGAATGCGGAACCCCAACGAGAGTACGTCGGCGGGCCGGCGTGACAAATCTCACGCCGCTGAAGCGCCATCAACGGCTCTGGCGCAAATGCTAGAATCAGCGTGCAAGTTTGGGGCCGCGAAATCGAAAAAAAGTTCTTATTTTTTAAGTGTTTGGAGCAGTTAATCCGCTCTGCTTCCGTTCGTTCCAGCGAACAGACCGCTCATCGGTTGTTCGTGGCATTGCTAACCCGGCGTCATTAAGATGCCTACGTCTAAGGAGTAATTCGCATGCGCCGCATTTCAGGGATGACATTAATCGAACTCATGATGGTTCTGGCCGTGCTCGCATTGCTTGTCGCCATTGCGTTGCCGTCCTATCAAGGCTATCTCGCGCGCGGCATCCGCTCGCAAGGGCAGCAGTTTCTGATGGATATCGCGCAGGCCCAGGAACAGTTTTTCCTCGATCAGCGGGCATACGCGACCGGGCTCGGCGCGGGCGCGGGCCTGCTCAACCGGACCGTCCCTCCCGAAGTCGCCGCGCATTACACGCTGACGATGACTGTAAGCAACGCGGCAGGCGCGCCACCGACGTTCCTGCTGGAGCTGGACCCGATCAGCACGACGATGACGCCCGACGGCAGGCTGGTTCTGAACAATCTGCAGCAGCGTTGGCGCGAGATCGCCGGCGGCAACCACACCTTTGACGGGTCGCCCAATGACTGCACATGGGATAAGGGAACGTGCGTAGTACACTAAATTCTCCTGCCGGCACGCGGCATCGCCCGCGCGGCTTCACTATGATCGAGGTAATGGTCGTAGTGACCATTATTGCCATCATGCTGGTAATCGGCGTGCCGGCGATGAGCGAGTTCGTGGCTGACCAGCGCGTACGCACGGTAGCTTCCGATGTCACCGCCGATATCGCGTTGGCACGCGCCAAGGCGATTGAATTGAGCCGT
>JAIOOZ010000669.1 GCA_021414185.1 Betaproteobacteria bacterium | reverse complement strand
GAGAACAGGAGCGTGCGCGCACTACCGGAGACTTTCAGCCCGAACAGCTCAAGCAACTGTTCGCCAAGGCACTCTGACGCGCGGCGCCATGAGCGTTGCCGTCCATACCTTCGTTCCCGCCAGCATCGGCATCACCTACGCGGCCGGGATCCTAACCGCGCTATCGCCCTGCGTACTGCCCCTGCTGCCGATGGTTGTCGGCGGCGCCATGCAACGTCACCGGGCAGCCCCCCTGCTGATGGGCATCGGCATGACCACGGCCTTCGCCGTGGCGGGGTGGATTCTCGGCGCCCTTGGTCCCGCCATGGAACTCGACGTCGAATGGGTACACCAGGCCGCCGCAGTCAGTCTCATCGTGTTCGGGCTGGCGCTCTGGATCGATCCGTTGGCGAATCTGGTTTCGCGCTTCGTCCAACCCATGGCGGCGTCTGCCGACCGGTTGGCCGGCGCCGTCGGACACGAATCCCCGGCTGCGGCGCTTTTCTTCGGTGGCTTGCTGGGCTTGGCCTGGAGCCCCTGCGCAGGCCCGATGCTGGTCTCGTCCTTGGCGCTGGTGGCCACCGGCCGCGATGCCGGCTTGGGCGCCTTGTTGCTGGGCCTGTTCGGGCTGGGCGCGGCAACGCCGCTGGTTTTGGCCGCCTATGCGTCCCGGGCCGGCTTTGCGCGCCTGAAGGGGTGGGCCCTCGGGCACAGTTCCGGCTTGCGCCACGGCTTCGGTCTGCTGGCGATGACCTCGGGCATTTTCATCGCCACCGGGCTGGACAAGCTGATTGCCGCCCGGGTCCTGGCCATCCTGCCTGATGCCTGGCTGGAACTGATTACCCGGTATTGAACCCGCACCCGGTCAGAAGTCTCCGCTGGCGCCGGCGCGCATGATCTTGTCGATGGCCTCGCGAATCTTGATGGCGCCGTCGCGGAGCTTGGCAGACATCTGGTTCGGATTCTTGCTGGTATCGAGCCAGCGGGCGTCCCAGTCGAGGGTCAGCAGCCAGATCTTCTTGTTCGCATCTTCCACAACGGCGACGCGGCAGGGCAGGAAGATGGCGAACTCGAGGCTGAGGTCGAGCAGGTCCCGGGCAACCATTGCATCGCAGAAGCTGAAGAACTCGACGCGCGGCGTATCGGCCTTGCCGCTGATGGCGACGATGTCCTTCCACATGGGACTGTGACCGACGAACTTGAAGTTGAGCTCGTTGGCCTTGAGCTTCATGGCGTCGACCACTTCATCGTATTTCAACCCTTCCTTGGCCGGATATTTGACCGCCATCATGGCGATCATGTCCTGCATGGAGAACGGGTTCATCGCCATCATGCTGGAGATGAAATTAGCGCGGGCCTCCGGGCTGATCGATTCGCGCATCGTGTTCGGCCGAACGTCTTCCTTCGGCCGGGTGGGCGGCATCTGGATGTTGAAGGGCATCGGCGAACCCTGCAGGTTCTGCGCGGGGAGTTGACTCGCTTTGCTGTCGCGCTTGACACCTTCATCCGCAGCCTGGGCAAACTGGATTGCGAGGCCGGCGCACAGCAGCGCGGCGGTGATTTTCCTAGCG
>JAIOOZ010000100.1 GCA_021414185.1 Betaproteobacteria bacterium | reverse complement strand
GGCGCCATTCACCAACTGAACGCCCAGCTGGAAGAGCAGAAAAAAATCGAGGGAGCATTGCAGGAGTCGACCGACCGGATCGAATCGCTGATCGAAGCGTCGCCGCTTGCCATCGTGGAATTCGACGTCAATCTGAATGTGGGGCGCTGGAATCCCGCCGCCGTGCGCATGTTCGGCTGGACGCCTGACGAAGTGCTGGGCAGGCCGACGCCGCTGGTGCCACCGCAGCTGATGGCGGAAGCGCACGCGCACCGCACGCGCATATTTAATGGCGAGACGTTCGAGAATGTCGAGACCGTGCGGTTGCGCAAAGACGGCGCGCAGGTCGACGTCAGCGTGTCGGCGGCTGCCATATACACCGGTGCGGGCGATGCGGTGGGCATAGTCGCGATGTTCGCCGACACCGGCGAACGCAAACGCACGCTGGAAGCGCTGCAGCAGTCTTCGTCGCGCCTGGAAGCGCTGGTTGCCGTGTCGCCGCTCGCGATCATCGTGCAAAACGAGCACGGCATCGTCAAGCGCTGGAATCCGGCCGCCGAGCGGATATTCGGCTGGACCGAGCAAGAGGTGGTCGGACGCCTGTCGCCGACGGTGCCGCCCGACAAGAGCGAGGAACGGTTGCGCTACCGTGCCACGATCCAGCGCGGCGAGGACTTCGCGGACATCGAGACGGTGCGCCTGCGCAAGGACGGCTCGTACATTCCGGTCGCCTTGTCGGCGGCGCCGCTGCGCGACGCCGGGGGCGCAATCGGCGGCGCGGTGCTGTATGCCGCAGACATCAGCGAGCGCAAGCGCGCCGAGCGGCGCCAGAACATCCAGACCGCGGTGACGGTGCAGTTGGCGGAGGCACAGAGCGTCGACGAGGCGATCCCGCGCATCATCCAGACGCTGTGCGAGGGTCTCGACTGGGCGGCGGGGGCGCGCCGGGTCGTGGCGAAAGAAGACGGCCTGATGCGGCACACGGAAAACTGGGGAATCGCATTGCCGGAAATCACGCATTTCCTGCATTCATCCGCCACGCGTATCGACACAGGGAGCGAGCAGGCGGGCCTGTTGCGCCGCGTCTGGGCGACTGGCGAACCAGTCTGGCTGCCGGATCTCGCCGTCGAGACGACGTTCGTGCGCGGACCCCTGGCGCTGGCGGCGGGGCTGCAGTGCGCGTTTGCCTTTCCGATCATGGTAAGCGGCGAATTTTACGGCGTGATCGAATTGTTCGGCCGCGGGGTGCGCGCGCGCGATGAGGAAGTGGTCAGGATTGCGATAGGGATAGGTAGCCAGATCGGCCAGTTCATCGCGCGCAAGGAAGCGGAACTGCACCTCACTTTTTTCGCCAATCACGACGCGCTGACCGGCCTGCCCAACCGCGCGATGTTCAACCAGCGCCTGACGCAGGCGCTGGCGCGGGCGCAGCGCTTCTCGAAAATGGCGGCGGTGCTGTTCATTGATCTCGACCGTTTCAAGGTGATTAACGACACGCTGGGTCATGATGCCGGCGACCGGCTGTTGAAGCAGCTTGCCGAGCGACTGCGCGAATGCCTGCGCGAAGCCGACACCATAGGACGGCAGGGCGGGGACGAGTTCGTGGTGCTGATCGAGGACGTTGCCGACCCCGCGCAGGTGGCAGACGTGGGACAGAAAATACTCGAGACGGTGGCGCGCCCGTTCCTGATCAGCGGGCAGGAATTTCACGTGACGGCGAGCATAGGCATCAGTATTTATCCCGACGACGGGCACGACCAGCAGGCGCTGCTGAAGAACGCGGACATTGCGATGTATCGCGCCAAGGAACAGGGCAAGAACAACCTGCAGTTTTATTCGGTGCAGATGAACCAGCACTCGTTCGAGCGGCTGGCGCTCGAAACGAGCTTGAGGCGGGCAGTCGAGCGCAATGAATTTCTGCTGCATTACCAGCCCAAAGTCGACATGCGCAGCGGCCGCATCACCGGCGTGGAAGCGCTGGTGCGCTGGCAGCACCCAGACATCGGCATGGTGCCGCCGGCGCAGTTCATTCCTCTCGCCGAAGAGACCGGGTTGATCGCTCCCATCGGCGAGTGGGTATTGCGCACGGCGTGCGCCGAGGCGCAGAGCTGGGTTGCCCAGGGTCTGCCGCCCATCGGTGTCGCTGTCAACCTGTCGGCGCGGCAGTTCGCGCGCGACGAGCTCGCGGCGTCCATCATGCGGATATTGCGTGAAACCGGCCTTGACCCGCGGCTGCTCGAGCTCGAGATCACCGAGAGCACCGTGATGCACAACGCGGACCGCGCGGCGGGAG
>JAIOOZ010000682.1 GCA_021414185.1 Betaproteobacteria bacterium | reverse complement strand
GGCCATGGCGAACAAAAACAGCGCATGGCATACCATGATGGCCGCGACGTCGTAGCGTCCGAACAGTATCGCCGAGGATTTCAAACCCAGCTTCACGTCATCATCGCGATCGACCATTGCGTACTCGGTATCGTAAGCAATTGCCCAGAAGGTATTGGCCAGCACCAGGACCCACGCGAGCGGCACCACCTGTTGCTGGTGCGCGGCGAACGCCATCGGGATGCCGAAGCCGAATGCCACACCGAGCCACGCCTGCGGCAGCCAGAACACGCGCTTCAAAAACGGATAAATCACCGCGAGCGCCAATGCGATCATTGACAGCTTGATGACCAGCCAGTTCAGCTGCAGCACCAGCAGGAATGCCAGCAGGACGAGGACGCCGGCCACCAGCAACGCCTCCTGCGGGGCAATCAAGCGCGCGGCAAGCGGCCTGTCTTTGGTGCGCTCGACGTGGCGGTCGAAATCGCGGTCGGCAAAATCGTTGATGATGCAGCCGGCCGAGCGCATCAGCACCACGCCCAGCACGAAAATGACCGCAACCACGGGATTGGGCGAGCCGAGCGACGACAGCCAAAGCCCCCACAGCGTCGGCCACAGCAGCAGCAATATGCCGATCGGCTTGTCGAGCCGCATCAGCTTTTCGTAGATGTCGAGTCGTTCTTTGAGTTTCATGGCGCCAGCGCAAGGATAGCGGGAAGAAACACTTCCGTCACGAGTAAAGGCGAGCCGCTAAAAACGAACAGCGAGCGCCGCGCCCACAACGATGCGGACGGCTCGTCAACGAGGCTTTGCGCCCGCTGGTACAGCGCGTGACCGCGGTTGAGCTGGCGAAAGCGCAACGGAAAACGCCGGATTCGCGGATCGGCAAATAACGCCGCGCCAAGCGGCCGGGCGCCCAGCCCGGACAACATGCGCCACGCTCCTTTCAAAGCGCGCGGTGCGACTACCGAATGCGCGAATACCAGCGGTTGGCGTCCGCAATTGAGGCTGATTTCCCGCACCATGCAGTCCGCGTCCGCGCGCACGCCGATGACGGCGCGTTCGTCGCGCCGCGCCGCAGCCAGACGCTGCGACAACACGTCGAGCCGGAAATTTTCACAGCGCAACTGGATGCGGCGCGTGAGCGAGCCGCGATCCAGCAGCCACCGCCGCAGGCGCGCATCCGCGCAGACCGGCTGCGGGTGCCATAAATTATCGGTTGTATTCATGCGATACCGGTTTTCCGCCGTCATTATCGCCTATGCGATGCATTTGTCCGTCACGTCCTGCTAAACGCGCAGATATTGCTGCTTGCCGCCCAGCCAGCGCTGCAGATGCCGCTCGGCGACCGCCGGCTGATCGCGCAGCAAATCAAGTGCGGTACGGCGCGCGGCATCGAGCAAATCCACATCGGCATCGAGATCGGCAAAGCGCAGCATCGGCACGCCGCTCTGGC
>JAIOOZ010000099.1 GCA_021414185.1 Betaproteobacteria bacterium | reverse complement strand
AGCGCGGTTTCCATGTTCACGCGCGGTTTCCACTTCAGCTCGTCGCAGGTATTGGTGATTTTCGGCACGCGGTTCTGCACGTCCTGGTAGCCCTTGCCGTAGTACGCGGCCGACGTCGTCTTGATGAGACGAACTTTTTTCGCGCTCTTGCGGTATTCCGGGTACTTGATGGCGAGATCCAGCATCATCTGCGCGAGATCTTTGACCGAGTAGTTGTTCTTCGGGTTGCCGATATTGTAGATCTTGCCGTTGGCAACGCCGCCCGGGTTGTCGATGATTTTCATTAGCGCATCGATGCCGTCGCTGATGTACGTAAACGCACGTTTTTGCGTGCCGCCGTCTACCAGCTTGATGTTTTCGCCGCGCACGATGTGGCCGAGGAACTGCGTGATCACGCGCGAGCTGCCTTCCTTGGGGGTGTGGATGCTGTCGAGTCCGGCGCCTATCCAGTTGAACGGGCGGAACAGCGTGAAGTCGAGGCGGCCTTCAGAGCCGTAGGCCCAGATCACGCGGTCCATCAACTGCTTGCTGCATGAGTAGATCCAGCGCTGTTTGGCGATCGGCCCCAGCACCAGCTCGGAATTTTCCGAATCGAACTCGCTGTCGCGGCACATGCCGTAGACCTCGGAGGTGGACGGGAACAGGATGCGTTTTTTGTATTTTACGCACGAGCGAATGATCGGCAGGTTGGCTTCGAAGTCGAGCTCGAATACGCGCAGCGGCTCCTTCACGTAGGTGGCGGGGGTGGCGATGGCGACCAGCGGCAGGATGGTGTCGCATTTGCGGATGTGGTACTCGATCCATTCCTTGTTGATCGTGATGTCGCCTTCGAAAAAATGAAAGCGCGGATGCTTGAGCAGGTCGGCCACGCGTTCCGTCTGCATGTCCATGCCGTAGACCTCCCAGTCGGTGGTCTTGATGATGCGCTGGGAAAGGTGGTGGCCGATGAAGCCGTTGACGCCGAGAATCAGGATTTTTTTCATTGCTGTGCTGCCTCAAGATCGATAGGTTTAGCGCCGAAGCGTGCCAGAAAATCCGCCGCGGCGAAAGGCTTGCCGTCGAGCTCCATTTCCAGGATGCGCAACGTGCCGCCGTCCGCGCACTCCGCATAACAAACATCGCCGCCCACATGGATTTGCGGCCGTCGCGGTCGCGGACTGTCCGCAGGCTCGCGCTGGGTGCGAAGTATACGCAATGTTCGGCCGGCGATGGTCGTAAACGCGCCGGGGTAGGGCGGCGCAACTCCCCGCACCAGGTTATGTACTTCTTCGGCGGGCTGCTTCCAGTCGATGCACCCGTCGGCGGGTTTGCGTCCGCCAAAATACGTGGCGAGCTTTGCGTCCTGCGGCACGCGCGGGGCATTTCCCGCGACCAGCGCCGGCAGGCTGCGGTCGAGCACTGAGACTGCGGCTGCCGTCACTTTGCCGAATACGTCTGCCGCGGTGTCGTCCGGCAGTATGGGCACTGCCTGCTGCTCGACGATGTCGCCGGCATCCGGTTTTTCCGTCATGTAGTGCAGCGTGGCGCCGGTTTCGGTCTCGCCTTTGATCACGGCCCAGTTGACCGGCACGCGTCCGCGGTATTTCGGCAGCAGCGAGCCGTGCATATTGAGCGCGCCGCGCGCCGGCGCCTGCAGCAGCGCAGTCTTCAGCATATTGCGGTAATAGAACGAGAACAGGAAATCGGGCTGCAGCGCGCAGATGCGCTCGACGATGTCCGTGGTATTGGGGTCGTCCGGAGTGATTGCCGGCAGACCGTGCTGCGCGGCGAGCTTGGCCACGCTGTCGAACCAGATTTTTTCTGCAGGATTGTCGTTGTGGGTAACGACCAGGGATACTTCGATCTTATGCGCCAACAGCACCGACAAGCATTTGAACCCTACGTTGTGATAGGCAAAAACTACCGCCCTGGTCATTGCTTGCGTTCCAGTATTGCCTGCACCAGATAACGCGGCCGGCTGCGCACCTGCTGGTAGATGCGGCCGACATATTCGCCGAGCAGTCCCAGCCCGAAGAGGACGAGGCCGGTCAGAAAAAACTGCAGGATGTCGCGGTCCCATAACGCCATCAGGCCTTCGCGCATGTTGTCCGCAGCGATCCAGCGCTGAGTGATGACGCCGATGTAAACCAGTACCGACATCACGGCGACGAACATGCCGAGCAGCGAAAACACCTGCAGCGGCACGATCGAAAAACCAGTGACGAGGTCGAAATTGAGCCGGATCAGGCTGTAGAGCGAATATTTCGAATCGCCGGCCGCGCGTTCCTCATGCGCGACCTCGATTTCCGTCGGGTTGCCGGCATAGGAGTAGGCGAGCGCGGGAATGAAGGTATTGACCTCATGGCTGGCCTTGATGGCGTCGATGATGTGGCGGTCGTAGGCGCGCAGCATGCAGCCCTGGTCGGTCATGCGGATGCGGGTAATGCGTTCGCGCACCCAGTTCATGGCGCGCGATGCGTGGCGGCGGAAAGCGGAATCCTGGCGCTCCTGGCGGATCGATCCGACATAATCATGGCCCTGGTCCATCGCCGCCAGCAGTTTGCCGATTTCTTCGGGCGGATTTTGCAGATCGGCGTCCAGCGTGACGGCGCGGCTGCCGCGGCAATGCTCGAAGCCGGCGATGATCGCCATGTGCTGGCCGAAATTACCGCTGAAGAGGACGACCCGCGTGACGTCAGGCCGCTGCTGGAACTGCTCGCGCAGCAGCGCCGCCGAGCGGTCGCGGCTGCCGTCGTTGACGAACAGCACTTCGTAGCTGACGCCGAGCTTGTCGAGCGCGGGGTAGAGGCGCGCGAACAGCAGCGGCAGTGACTGCTCTTCGTTGTAGACCGGAATGATGACTGAAAGTATCGGTTGAGTCATGATTTTTTGTAGCTAATTCATGTGCATAGTAACCGATGCGCCGGCCTGGCGTCGACCTGGGGTAATTCCACTAGGAGCGTGCCACTATCCACACGCCGACGATGATGATGGCAATGCCGGTGAGCCGCATCGGCGTTACCGCTTCGCCGAACAGGTAGTAGGCAGCAATCGCGTTGACCACGTAGCCTATCGACAGCAGCGGGTAGGCGATGCTGACCTCGACGCGCGACAGCGCCATGATCCACACTACGACGCTGATCACGTAGCAGCCGAGCCCGCCCATGATGTGCGGCTCGGTGGCGAGTTTCCAGCCGACCGGAATGATGTTGTCGCGGCTGAATTCGAACACGCCCACGCTGTTGGTGCCGGCCTTGAGCAGGAGCTGCGCGCCGGCGTTGAGCAGCACACCGGTCAGCAATAACGAGAAACTGATCGCGTTCATGGTGGTCCTCCCTTGGTGCGTACGAACACGCGCTCGGTATCGCGCGCGACCAACTGCATCGGCAATTGTGATTTTTGCAATTCATCGAAAACTTCCAGGCTCATCACCGCCAGCGCGTAATCGTGGCCGCGCCAGCGTCGCTCGAATTCAGCCAGCGTCGGCACCCACAATGCCGGTTCCTGTTTCAGGCCATAAGCCATTTCGTCCTGGTAGTCGACCAGCGTGACCGTGCGCTTGATGTAGAACGGCAGTGTCTGCTCATAGGTGCGCACGCTGTAAAACGGCACATCGGGTTTCAGGTAAGGCTGCAGTTTTTGCACGAGATGATAGGTGGAATGCGCGGGGGACAGGCCGTCTTCGCTCATGACCAGCAATTGCGTCGTGGCGAGTCCGGCAAAGGCGCAGGCTACGACGGCGTTCTTCACATGTCCCCGCCAGGCGAACACGATGGCGGTGGCGCTGCCGGCAAGCAGGGCTGCGCCCGCGCCATAAAGCCAGGGTATTTGCGCGAGATAGAGTTCAGCGGGAATGTTGGTCGAAGCGAGTCTGACTGCGTACGGAGTCGCAATCAGGCCGGCCACCGCGAGCACGGCAACCGGCGCCAACTGCCACGCCAGCGTGCGTCCGCTCATGGCTGTCAGACGCAATCCTATGATCAGGGCGAGCGCCGGAAAAATCGGCAGGATGTAGGAGGGCAGTTTGGAGCCGGACGCGGAGAAGAACGCGAAAATAAAACCCGCCCATAGCAAGGCGAACAGCAAAGGGTCGAACTCGCGGCCTTTGCCCAGTTGTTTGCGCGCGTTCCATAACGCATCGATCAGCGTGAGCAGCCAGGGCAGGATGCCGGCGAGCAGGATGGGGATGAAAAAGTACCACGGCTGGTAGCGCTGATGGATGGTCGAGGTGTAGCGCTGCAGGTGCTCGTGCACGAAAAAGAACCACGCGAACTCCGGATTGGCCAGCGATACCGCGATAAACCACGGCGCCGTAATCGCGAAGAACAGCAGGCCGCCGGTGACGAGATGCAGTTTGCGCAGCAGTCCGAAATCGCGCTTGATCAATATATAGAGCACGACTACGGCGCCGGGCAGGACGATGCCTATCAGTCCTTTACTCAGTGCGGCCAGCGCGCACCCGGCAGCTGCCACATGCATCCAGCGCCGGTTCGTCTTTGCATCGGCGCGTGGATCGAGCCCCAGCAGGATGCCGGCCAATGCTACCGTGAGAAAAAATGCGAGCCCCATGTCCAGCGTAAGGATGTGGGCGAGCGCGGAATACAGGACGCTGCTGCCGAGCACCAGTGCCGTATAGAGACCTGCCGTGGCGCCGTAGAGCCGCGCGCCGACGAAATACATCAGCAGCACCCCCAGAAATCCGGTGAGTGCCGGCCACAGGCGCGCCGACCAGTTGTGCTCGCCGAATACGCGGTAGGACGCGGCCGTCGCCCAGTACTGCAGAGGCGGCTTTTCGAAATACTTGATGCCGTTGAGGCGCGGGGTGGTCCAATCGCCGCTTTGCGCCATGTAGCGCGGGATTTCCGAATAGCGGCCTTCGTCGGACAGCGACAATTTGCGATATTCGAGGTTGCCGCACCAGATAACCATGGCGACAAGCAGCATCAGCCACCATCCGCTTGGCGCGGGTATGGCCGTATTCGATCCGGACGATGCGGGTGAACTGCTCAAATAACTGCTCAAATGGGAGGGAAGTATAACATTCGCAACCTGCGGGACGACGCAGCGCAGCGAATTACACGGCGCACCCCGTCAGCGCGCACGGCCATTGGTGGAAAGCGTTGCCAGGCACTGCGCGGCGACGGCCTCGAATGCGGAATCTTCATTGGCCGCGATGACCAGCTGCTCGCTGTGCGCCAGCTGCGGATAATGTTTTAGCGTAGAGCGCGTGTAAGCCGGGTCGTAATGCATTTCGAGGAGTTCGCGCACCAGAGTATTCCACTGTCCACTATCGGCCAGTGCTTTCCAGGATGCGATTTGTTCCCGCCCGTAATGCGTGGCGAGACAATCGAGTTGGGTGCCGAGAGACGCGGCATCGGCGACAAAGTGCCGGTATTCATTCATCAGCATGGCCACGCGCAATTCGATCGTCGCCTCGAGCCTGACGCAGCGGCTTTCCCACATGGCGGCGATCAAAGTCTGCGGCACGCGCAGATTGCCGATCTTCTTGCTTTCGGCTTCGACGAACACGGGTGTTGCAAGGTCAAAACTGCGCAGGGCCGACCACACCAGGCTCTCGAACATTTTTTGCGCGGGTTGCGGTGCATTGGGCAGATTGCCGAGCACCGACCCGCGATGCGCGGCGAGTGCTTCGAGATCGAGCACCTGCGCGCCTTGCTGGGCCAGCGCGCGCAACAGCCGGCTTTTGCCCGAGCCGGTGAGCCCACACACCACGCGCCAGTCGTAACGTTGCGGCATGACTTCAAGATCGTCGATCACCGCGCGCCGGTAAGTCTTGTAACCGCCTTCGAGTTGCGCCGCCTGCCATCCCACCTGCCGCAGTACGTGCGTTAGCGCGCTGCTGCGGCTGCCGCCGCGCCAGCAATAAACGAGCGGACGCCACGCGCGCGGGCGCTGCGCAAACGTGGCATCGATTTGCGTTGCGATATTACGGCTGACCAGCGCGGCGCCGAGTTTCTTGGCGTCGAAAGGCGACACCTGTTTGTAGATGGTGCCGACGCGCGCGCGCTCGGCGTCGTTCAGGACCGGGCAGTTGATTGCGCCCGGGATGTGGTCTTCGGCAAATTCCGACTCTGAGCGCGTGTCGATAACCTCGTCAAATTCGGCGAGTTGTGCTACGGTGGCCAGGTCGCCAGTGTGCGAATTTGTACGCAATTCAGTACGCAAAAGAGTCCGATGAACGATCCGATTGACATGCAAAAAATCAAACTGACCGCATTCTCACACGGCGGCGGATGAGGCTGCAAACTACCGCCAGCGTTGCTGGGGGAGTTGCTGTCTAAGATACCGCTGGCGCGCGCGTATCCGGATCTGCTCGTCGGCACCGAGTCGAGCGACGATGCGGCGGTCTATCGCATCAACGATGAGCAGGCGATCGTCGCGACCACCGATTTCTTTCTGCCGATAGTCGACGATCCGTTCGATTTCGGCCGCATCGCCGCGACCAATGCGATCTCGGACGTCTACGCGATGGGCGCGCAGCCGCTGTTCGCACTGGCGCTGGTCGGCATGCCGATCGGCAAATTGCCGGTCGAGGCGATGCAGCAGATACTGGCGGGCGGGCAATCCATCTGCGAAGCCGCCGGCATCCCGATTGCGGGCGGGCACTCGATCGACAACCCGGAGCCTATCTATGGCCTCGTCGCGCTGGGCATCGTGCATCCGGCGCGTATCAAGCGCAATGACCGCGCGCAGGCCGGCGACGTGCTGATCCTGGGCAAGGCGCTGGGGGTGGGAATACTGAGCGCGGCGCTGAAAAAAGGCGAGTTGCGCGACAAGGCCTATCGGCAAATGATCGAGTCCACGACCCAGCTCAATACGGCCGGCATCGCGCTCGCCGAAATCGACGGCGTGCATGCAATGACCGACGTGACCGGTTTTGGCCTGCTCGGGCATTTGCACGAAATCTGCCGCGGCTCGAAGCTGCATGCCGGCATACGCTTTGACGCGCTGCCGATATTGTCGGCGGCGAAGCACCTTGCGCAGGACGGCTATGCGACGGGCGCTTCCGACCGCAACTGGACGAGCGTAGGTCCTCATGTCCAATTGCCTGCAGGCGCGCCCGAATGGCATAAAAAGATGCTGACGGATCCGCAGACCAGCGGTGGTTTGCTGGTGGCCTGCGATCAGGCGAGCGCACAGCGCGTGCTGGAGATATTCAAACAGCAGGGTTTCAAGTATGCGTGCGAAATCGGCGCGCTGCAGGCCGGACCGGCCACCATCAGCGTGAGTTGAAAACGGGGTCAGCGTTTGGCCGGTTGCCCGGCCAGCAGCGGGCGCAGGTACGGCCAGATGTTGTCGAGCATTTTTTCCTGTGCCGCGGCGGTCGGGTGTATGCCGTCGGACTGGAACAGCGGACGGTCGGCCGCAAAGCCCTCGAACAGAAACGGCACCAGCGGCACGCGTTCTTTTTTCGCTACTGTCGTGTAGACCTGGCGAAACTTATTCTCGTAATCGCTGCCATAGTTGGGTGGCACGCGCATGCCGACCAGTAAAACCCGGCTGCCGTGCTTGCGGCACGCGGCGATCATCGCGATGAGGTTGGCGCGTATGGTTTCGACGCGGGTGCCGCGCAATCCGTCGTTGCCGCCGAGTTCGAGGATGACGATCTGCGGTTGGTGCCGGTTGAGTGCTGCGCCGAGGTGAATTTTGCCGCCCACCGTCGTTTCGCCGGTCACGCTGGCGTTGACCACCTTATAATCGGCATGTTC
>JAIOOZ010000098.1 GCA_021414185.1 Betaproteobacteria bacterium | reverse complement strand
GTGCGCATGGAATTGCGCGGGCATGGCGGGTCCGATATTCCGGGGCCGACCCAATTGACCTTCGAGCGCCTGACCAAGGACGTGGTCGAGTTGCTCGATCATCTCGGCGTCAGCCAGGCGCATCTGATGGGTTCGTCTGCCGGTGCTTTCGTGTCGCAAAGTGTGGCGGCGAACTATCCGCAGCGCATCAAGACGCTGGCGTGTTTTGCCGCGACACCGGGGATGAAAAAAGGCAAAACCGATTACACCAGCTGGGTGACGCGCATAGGCGCCAAAGGCGTTGCAGCTTTTTTGCGTGAAATCGATGCTGTGGAGCCCGGCTTCGTCGATTGGTTCATTGCCGAATCTGCACGCGCACCGGTCGAGGTGCTGGCGCGCATAGTACCCTTGATGGCCAGCATGGATTTGTCGCCGGAGCTGCCGAAAATAAAATGTCCGACGCTGGTCGTGGTGCCGGGCGGAGACCCGATCCACGGCGTCGAAGAGTATCGCGTGCTCGAACAGTTGATTCCCGATTGTGAGTTCGTCGTCTACGAAGGCATGCCGCACAACATCACCGACGCAGTGCCCGACCGCTGCGCGGAGGAACTCAAACGCTTTTTGCTGGCACACACCCATGCGTAAAATCCTGCGGAATGGCGTGTTGGCGGCAATGTTGGTCGGCAGCGGATTTGCCGTCGCGCAAACTTATCCGACGAAACCGATCCGCTTTATTGCGGCTTTTCCGGCCGGCGGCCCCAGCGACATCGTTGCACGAGCGATGGCAAAACGCATGTCCGAAGTGCTCGGTCAGCCGGTTATAGTCGATAACCGGACGGGAGCTGGCGGGAATATCGGCGCGGAGGCTGTAGCAAAATCTCCGCCCGACGGCTACACCGTCCTGCTCGGCGGGAGCTACGTGACGATAGCGCCGGCCCTGTATCTCAAGCCGCCGTTCGATCCAATCAGGGACTTTGCGCCGATCGGACTCATAGTTTCCAATCAATACGTGCTGGTTACACATCCATCGGTGCCTGCGCGAAGCGTACGCGATTTGATCAAGGTTGCCAAAGCGCAGCCGGGCAAACTTAATTATGCGTCCACCGGGCCGGGTTCGCCGCCGCGGCTTGCGGGGGAATTGTTCAAATCGATGGCGGGGGTCGATATGGTCAATATTTCCTACAAGGGCGCCACCCCCGCGCTGATCGAGCCACCCCCGCGCTGATCGACATGATAGGCGGCCACATCGACGTCTATTTCGGCGGCATCTCCGGTACTTTGCCGCTGATCGCAAGCAACAAAATCCGCCCGCTGGCGGTGACCAGCACGAAGCGGTCGTCGCAATTGCCGCAGATCCCGACGGTCTCCGAAGCGGCATTGCCCGGCTACGACATTACGACATGGTTCGGTTTGCTGGCGCCGGCAGGCACGCCGCGCGAAATCGTCAACAAGCTCAACGGCGTGATTATCGGCATCGTCAACGAGAAGGAAATGACGAATTACCTGATCGGGCAGGGCGTCGACCCGGTGACCAACACGCCGGACCAGTTCGCGGCGTATATCAAGAATGAAGTTCCGAAGTTCGCCAAGATCGTGAAGGCCGCCGGCATTACGCCCGAGTGAATCGTTCCCGTCATCGCGCGGTTTGGCAATTCGCAGCCGTGTTGGCTGTGATGGCCGCGTGGGCGTTGTCAGCGTGCGCCACG
>JAIOOZ010000663.1 GCA_021414185.1 Betaproteobacteria bacterium | reverse complement strand
GACCCAGGCATTTGCCTCGCTCGGCCTGGCGGCGCCGTCGATCTACGGCACGCAGGGAATAGTGCTGGTCTACGTGCTGACACTCTATCCTTACGTATTGCTGCCGACGGTGGCGGGCCTGAAGGCGCTGGACATTTCAGTCGAGGAGGCGAGCCAGAACCTGGGCGCCTCGCGCTGGCGCACTTTCTGGAAAGTTATTTTCCCCATCGTGATCCCGTCCATCCTCGCCGGCGCACTGCTGGTATTCATCGAGACGCTCGAAAACTTCGGCGTGCCTTTCGTGCTCGCCGAAGACAAACCCATCATGGCAGTCGAGGCCTACAAGCTGTTCGTCGGCGAGACCGATACCAACCCGGCGTCGGCCGGCGTGCTGGGCGTGCTGCTCGTGCTGTCGACGACGCTCGTGGTCGTGATCCAGCGCCGCTATCTCGGGCACCGGCGTTTTGCCACCGGCGCGCGGCGCAGCCCGCCGCTGCTCGAGGTCGGCCGCGGCTGGCGCATGCTGGCGACCGGTTACTGCTGGGGCGTCGTTCTCGCCTCGCTGGTGCCGTTCTTCGCAGTGATCGTGATTTCGTTCATGGAATACCGCGGCCCGGTGCTGCACCCGAATTTCAGTCTCGACAACTACGCCGAACTGTTCCGGCGCTCGCTGCGCCCGCTGCAGAACACGCTGATGCTGGCGACCATAGCCGCGTTTGGCGCGGCTCTCCTCGGCGTGCCTATCGGCTACGTCATCACGCGTCACCGCACGCGGCTCAGCGCTTTTCTCGACATCGTGGCCACGCTGCCTTTTGCGGTGGCGGGCACCATACTCGGCATTGGCCTCATCATCTCGTTCAATACCGGGTGGCTGGCGCTGACCGGCGGCTGGCTGATTCTGGTGATCGCCTACATGGTGCGCAAGCTGCCGTTCACCGTGCGCGCCTCCAGCGCCATCCTGCACCAGATCGACCCCAGCCTGGAGGAGGCATCGATCAACCTCGGCGTCTCGCCGATGGCCACATTCGCGCGCCTGCTGGTGCCGCTCATGCTGGGCGGCATCGTCGGCGGCATGGTCCTCACCTGGGTCGCGGTCGCTGCCGAGCTCTCCGCGACCGTCGTGCTCTACAGCGGCCAGTGGCAGACCCTCACCGTAGTCATGTTCCAGGCGCTCGAAGGCACGGGGGCAGGGCTGGCGGCAGCGACGGCGGCACTGCTGATTTTCTTCACCGTAGGGCCGGTGGCGCTGGTTTACCGGCTGCTGAGAAGGCATGAGATGTCCCTCCTGTAAACAAAAAGCCCCGCAGTTGCGGGGCTTTTTTGTGCGGATAAAAACGCGGATCAGACGGTGGCTTCAGAACCGAAGATGACCGTGCACTGGCTTGAAAGAACTCCACCATTGCCATGCGCCAAGGCTACGTCGCAGTTCTTGACCTGGCGTTTGTCGCATTCACCGCGCACCTGGCGTATCGCTTCTATCATGACCAGCAGGCCGTACATACCCGGGTGGCAGTAGGAAAGGCCGCCCCCGCTGGTGTTGACTGGCAGGTTGCTGCCGCCCGGCGCAGTCTTGCCGCCTTCGAAGTAGCTGCCGCCTTCGCCTTTCTTGCAGAAGCCCAGGTCCTCGGTGAAGAGAATAGGCGTGATGGTGAACGCGTCGTAGAGCGACAGCATTTTGACATCGGAATGCTTGACGCCGGCCATCTTGAACGCCTGCTCGCCCGACTCCTTTGCCGCGGTGACGGTAAGGTCGGGCATGTTGGAGATCGTGTTGTGGCTCAGCGCATCGCCGGTGCCGAGCACGTAGACGGGCTTTTTCTTGAGCGCCTTCGCGCGCGCGGCCGAGGTAATGACGATGGCGCCGCCGCCGTCGACCACCAGGCAGCAATCGCGCACCGTGAACGGGTAGCTCACCATGCGCGCCTTCCTGACCTGCTCTATCGTCAGCGGCTCCTTCTCCCAGGCGAC
>JAIOOZ010000097.1 GCA_021414185.1 Betaproteobacteria bacterium | reverse complement strand
CCCGCGGTGATCCTGATGGCGGGCCTGCAGGGCTCTGGCAAGACGACCACCAGCGGCAAGCTCGCCAAAATGCTGCGCGAGCAGATGAAAAAGAAAGTGCTGCTGGCGAGCTGCGACGTTTACCGTCCGGCCGCGATCGAGCAGCTCAAAACGCTCGCCGCGCAAATCGAAGTCGATTTCTTTCCGTCTTCCGGCAGCGACAAGCCGGCCGACATCGCGCTCGCAGCACTGGACTATGCGCGCAAGCATTACCACGACGTGCTGATCGTCGATACCGCTGGGCGTCTTGCCATCGACGAAGCGATGATGAGCGAAATCCGCGGGCTACACGCCGCGTTGAAACCGATCGAGACTTTGTTCGTCGTCGATTCGATGCAGGGCCAGGATGCCGTCAACGTAGCCAAGGCATTTGCCGACGCGCTGCCGCTCACCGGCGTGGTGCTGACCAAGCTCGATGGCGATGCGCGCGGCGGCGCGGCATTGTCGGTGCGGCAGGTGACCGGCAAGCCGATCAAGTTTGCCGGCGTCGGCGAAAAACTGACCGGCTTCGAAGTGTTTCATCCCGACCGCATGGCGTCGCGCATTCTCGGCATGGGCGACGTGCTGTCGCTGATCGAAGACGCGCAGCGCACGGTCGACCGCGACGAAGCGGAAAAATTCGCCAAGAAACTGAAGTCGGGCAAAGGCTTCGATCTCGAAGATTTCAAGCAGCAGATCGGGCAGATGAAAAAAATGGGCGGCGTCAACGCCATGCTCGACAAGCTGCCAGGACAGCTCGCGCAGGCGGCGGGCAAGGCGCAGATGGACGACCGCCAGGTCCGCCGTATCGAAGGCATCATCAATTCGATGACGCCGCAGGAGCGCGCGAAACCCGAGCTGCTCAAGGCCTCGCGCAAGCGGCGCATCGCGGCCGGCGCCGGGGTCAGCGTGCAGGAGGTCAACCGCCTGCTCGCGCAGTTCGAGCAGACGCAGAAAATGATGAAGATGATGGCCAAAGGCGGCATGGCAAAGATGATGCGTTCCATGAAGGGGATGCTGCCCGGTGGCATGCGCTGAACGCGCCGGTCGGATGTCTTAACGGACATCTGCTATTTTTTATTTCAGATCAGTAAGTTACGTTTTTGAGCCGGATTGCGCGGCACGGCGCAATCGCGGGTTGCCGCACCCGCTACTTACCTTGCGTTAAAGTCAAAAACTAGCGTAAAATCACGCCCTTTCCGCATTTTCAGGGTCGGATTTCCCATGGTAGTGATCAGACTGGCACGTGGCGGCGCCAAAAAGCGTCCGTTTTTTAATCTGGTGGTTGCTGATTCGAAGCGCGCGCGCGATGGCCGCTTCATAGAGCGCATCGGTTTTTACAATCCCAAAGCGCCGGAAGGCCAGGAAACATTCCGCTATCAGGCCGAGCGGCTGACTTACTGGCAGAGCAAGGGTGCGCAAATCAGCGACACGGCGGCACGCCTCGTCAAACAGTTTGGCGCGAAGCCCGCGGCCTGAGCGCATGGTAGTGATGGGGCGGGTGACCGCCCCGTTCGGAGTCAAGGGCTGGTTCAAAGTGCACGCGCTCACTGCGCAACCGGGCAATCTGTGCGAGTACCCGGTGTGGTGGTTGCGGCGCGAAGGCGAATGGCGCGAGATGAAGGTCGCCGTCGCCAAGGTGCAGGGCAATACGCTGGTGGCGCAGTTGGCTGGCATCGAAGACCGTGAGGCTGCGGCAGCGCTGAAAGGTTTCGAAATCGGCGTGCCGCGCGAGCAGTTGCCGGACGCCAAGGGTGGCGAATTTTACTGGGCCGATCTGATCGGCTTGAGAGTAGTGAACAAAGAGCAGGAAGAGTTGGGGCGCGTCGCCCGTATCATTGAAACCGGCGCGAACGACGTGCTGGTGGTGACGCAGGACGGTGCGGGCGGGGAGGAAATACTGATACCGTTTATCGCCGATGCGATCAAGGCAGTGGATGTGGCAGCGGGTGTAATCGCTGTGGACTGGGGCAGGGATTACTGATGCTTCAGTTTGACGTGGTGACGATTTTCCCGGCGATGTTCGACGCAGTCGCTGAAGCAGGCGTGATAGGGCGCGCGCGGGAAAAAGGAATTTATCAGCTGGTGGCGTGGAATCCGCGCGATTTTGCGCAGAACGCGTATCGCACGGTCGATGACCGGCCGTACGGGGGCGGGCCCGGGATGGTGATGATGGCCGAACCCGTGGGGCGCGCACTGGCAGCGGCGCGGCAGCGGCAGAAAAGCGCAGGCGTGCAGAAGCCGCGCGTGGTTCACCTGACGCCGCAGGGGCGTTTGTTGAACCACCAGCTGGTGATGGAACTGGCAGGGCAGCAGGGCTTGGTGTTGCTGGCAGGGCGTTACGAAGGCGTGGATGAGCGCGCAATTGCACGCGGCGCAAACGGGATCGACGACGAAATATCGATCGGCGATTACGTGCTGTCGGGCGGCGAGCTGGCGGCGATGGTGCTGATCGATTGCATCGTGCGCCAGTTGCCGGGTGTGCTGGGCGATGCAGAATCGGCGCACCAGGACTCGTTTGTGAACGGGCTGCTCGATTGCCCGCATTACACGCGGCCCGAGGTGTGCGAAGGACAGAAGGTGCCGCCGGTGTTGTTGTCGGGCAATCATGCCGACATCAGCCGCTGGCGTTTGAAGCAGGCGTTGGGCAGAACGTGGCAGCGCAGGCCGGATTTGCTGGTGAAGCGGGTGCTGTCGGATGACGAGCGCAGTTTGCTCGAAGAATTTAAACGGGAAATGTGCACGCAGGAATTGAATGGAGCATGACGATGGACCTAATACAGAAACTCGAAAGCGAAGAAATCGCCCGTCTCGGCAAGAAAATCCCGGAGTTCAAGCCCGGTGACACCGTGGTGGTGAACGTCAACGTGGTCGAAGGCGACCGCAAGCGCGTGCAGGCCTACGAAGGCGTGGTGATTGCCAGGAAGAGCCGCGGGCTCAATTCGGCATTCATCGTGCGCAAGATTTCGTCGGGCGAGGGCGTCGAGCGTACTTTCCAGCTGTACTCGCCGCTGATCGCGTCGATCGAGGTCAAGCGCAAAGGCGACGTCAGCCGCGCCAAGCTTTATTACCTGCGCAAGCTGTCGGGCAAGGCCGCGCGCATCAAGGAGCGCCTCGACATCCCCGCCGAGGACGTATTGCCGCCGGTCGAAACCGCAGCACCGGCACCCCAGGCCGAAGCCAAGTCTTAAGCTGGCGCGGACGGGTTGCAATGAAAGGCGGCGCAAGCCGCCTTTTTTATTGTGGGTCAATTGAGCTTGCACGACCTGTGCCCCTACAATAGGCGCATGCGCACCATCATTCTGCTGGCCATGCTCATGGCATTCGGCGCCCGCGCCCAGGGCGTGCCCGATGCGTTCGAAATCACGCAGCGCTATGCCGACCAAAACGCGCCGCAGCTGGCGCTCGCGCGCGTAGAACAGATGCAGCCCGCCGCCATGAACGCGCCGCGCTGGGCCGACTGGGAGCAGTTGCGCTGTGCACTGCTGTCGCGCCTGTCCCGCCACCAGGACCTCACAAAGCGGGTTGTTGCGCTGCCGCCGGGCGCACCCGACAAGGTGGTGCGGGCCTGTCTGCTGCAGGGCGCGCGCGCGGCACTCGCGAATGGACAAGGCGCGATCGCACGCGATTTTCTGGCGCGCCTGATCTGGCGCCAGGACCTCGCCGCGGAGGAGATGCGCCACGCGCGCCTG
>JAIOOZ010000694.1 GCA_021414185.1 Betaproteobacteria bacterium | reverse complement strand
GCGTCTGCGTTCCGCGAAGAGCGCAGCCGGGCAAGCCGGCCGCGGCACAAGAGACGGTGGTCACCACTCATCCCAGGCTTTGTGTCTCCGCCGGCCCTTGCCCGCCCGTTTTCGCGGCAGCAGGTCCGCCAGCGTGGCCGGCGGCGGCTGGGTTCCTTTCATGACATTGACGCCGGGAGCGGTCAGTTCCAGCACGGTGATGGTCGTGCCATCAACGTCCTTCTGACGGGCCAGGCCGGCTTCGAGCACGCGATGGATCATGGCCACCACGCGTTTCATCGAATGGGCCGAGAGCAGGCCGAACACCGAAAGCTGGTCGAGCTTCCACTTCTGCACGCGCTCGCTCTCTTCTCCCGTGAGGACTTCCGCCGCTGTCATCAGCCCGAATTTGCCGTTGAGCCGGGCGATGGCGGACAGGATCTTCCGCACCACCATGGTGGCCTCTTCGCTGACCGTCCCGGCCGCCGAGACCACCGACCCACCTAGCGTGCGGGCGCAGACGTCGCAGCCGCACTGCTGCGGGTCGATGCGTTTTTCCTCGCCGAAATAGTCCAGGATCATCTGCCGCCGGCAGCGGTGCGTGCGGGCATAGTGCATGATCTGTTCGAGCTTCTTATGGGCGTGCGCCTTCTTGCGTTCGATGAACTCCTCCCTCGCCCCTTGGGAGAGGGTCGGGGTGAGGGGGCGTTGGTGGGCGTCCCCTTCCGTCTTTCGTTCCTCCCCCATCTTGTCGATGAAAAACTCCTGCGTGTACCGGTCCTGATACGCGAACAGCAGCACACACCGGGCCGGCAGGCCATCGCGCCCGGCCCGGCCGGCCTCCTGGTAATACGCCTCCAGCGTGCCGGGGATGTTGTAATGGATCACCAGCCGGACATCTGGCTTGTTGATGCCCATGCCGAACGCGTTGGTCGCGACGGCCACCGCGCCGCCGGTGTCCATCCACGTCTCCTGGCTCTTCGTGCGGGCGTCCTTCTCCATCCCGGCGTGATACGCGACGACCTTTCGGCCGCGCAGGCGGTCGGAGAGCAACTCGGAGACCGCATCCACGGCCTTGCGGGTGGCGCAGTAAACGATCGCGCTGCCCGGCTCGCCCCGCATCAAATCCAGCAGCTCGCCATCGCGCTCGGCGTTCTTGCTGACGGTGCTCGACTGATAGGAGAGGTTCGGCCGGTCGAAGCCGGTCACCACCACCTGCGGCTCGCGCAGGTGCAGGCTGGCGATGATGTCCTGGCGGACTTCCTCGGTGGCGGTGGCCGTCAGGGCGATCACGGGCGGATCGCCGAGCATCTTCCGCACATCGCCCAGCCTCGCGTATTCCGGCCGAAAATCGTGCCCCCACTGGCTGATGCAATGGGCCTCGTCCACGGCCAGCATCTTGGGCTTGAGGGTGGGCAGCACCTCTTGAAAGCTGGCCGCATAGAACCGCTCCGGGGCGACATAGAGCAGCCCGTGAAAGCCTTTCTTCAGTCGTTCGATCACATCCCGAGCCTGTTTGGCGGATTGTGAGCTGTTCAGGAGTGCGGCCGGGATGCCTTCATCCGAAAGCTGCTGAACCTGGTCGGCCATCAGCGAGATCAGCGGCGAGACGACGATGCTGAGTCCCTCATCCAGCGCGGCCGGGAACTGGTAGCAGAGGCTCTTGCCCGCGCCGGTGGGCATCACGCACAGGACATCCCGCCCGCCGATCACGTGCTCGATGACCTCGCGCTGCGATGGCCGGAACTCATCCAGGCCGAAGAGCGATTGGAGTTTGTTGCGGAGGTCGGGCATTGGGGGGAATCGTAACATGCCGGACGCTGGGATGCCGCATGGGTCCGCAACCCAAGATGATTGACCGCGAAGACGCGAAGCGATGCGCGAAGAAATCTTGTAGGGTCCGTAAGGCCGCCGTGAACGGGCCTGATCGCGCTGACAACCTTCCCGGCGGCCTTGCGAACCGTCCGGGCCATGTGCATTTCGCGGAACGGTCCGCAGACGAGCCGATGGTGTTTGACCCCTGATCCGATGTCCTCTTGCGGCTCGTCTACGGACCCTACTATGCAGGATGCCGTATCACCCCAGTCGCTTAGCCAATCGCGCGAGCGCTTCCTCGACATTCTGCCGGCTGTTGAACGCGCTGATCCGGATATACCCTTCGCCGGCCGCCCCGAAGCCGCTGCCGGGGGTGCAGACCACATGGCAGTCGGCCAGGAGCTGGTCGAAGAACTGCCAACTCGTCGCCCCGGCCGGGGTCTTCACCCAGACGTACGGGGCGTTCTCGCCGCCGTAAACCTTCAGGCCCATCTTCGTGACGGCCTGGCGGATGAGGGCGGCATTGGCCATGTAGAAGTCGACGATGCTTCGCACTTGTTGTCGGCCTTCGGGTGAGTAGCAGGCCTCCGCGCCGCGCTGGACGACGTAGGAGACGCCGTTGAACTTGGTGGTGTGCCGGCGCGTCCAGAGCTTGTGGATCTCGACATTCGACCCATCCGCCCCCCTGCCGACCAGCGTGCGCGGCACCACCGTGAAAGCGCAGCGCGTCCCCGTGAACCCGGCCGTCTTGGAGAAGCTGCGGAACTCGATGGCGACATCCCGCGCTCCCTCGATTTCATAAATGGAATGGGGGATCAAGGAATCCGTGATGTACGCCTCGTAGGCCGAATCGTAGAAGATGATGGCCTTGTTCTGCCGGGCGTAATCGACCCAGCGCTTGAGCGTCTCCCGCGTGGCCACCGCGCCGGTGGGGTTGTTGGGATAGCACAGGTAGATGACGTCCACCTTCTTTTCCGGCAGCGGCGGGACGAAGCCGTTCTCGGCCGTG
>JAIOOZ010000693.1 GCA_021414185.1 Betaproteobacteria bacterium | reverse complement strand
CGTTTTACGTTCACGCAACCCCGCCGGTGTATCGTGACCCCGCGTCCGCGCGACACGAAACCAATGATGGCGTCGGGCGGCGCCGGCTTGCAGCAGCGCGCCGGCACTGTCAGCAGTTTGTCAACGCCCACGATCAATATGCCGCCCGGCTGCGCGCGCGGTTTTCTAACGATCGGTTGCTCATCGACTATAGCAGGCGGTGCGTCTTCAACCCGTAATGCAGTCTGAATCTGGCGCGGGCTGATTTCACCACGACCCAGTTCGGCGAGGAAGTCGTTCAGCTTGGCGAACCCGAACTCCTGCGCGAACTTGTCGAGATTGACTCCCGTCATGCCCTCGCGCTGCAATTCTTTTTCCAGGATCTCGCGCCCTTCCGCCACCGAGACTTCGTGGTTCAGGCGATTGAACCATTGCCTGACCT
Organism: Betaproteobacteria bacterium; assembly: GCA_021414185.1. GTDB lineage: Bacteria > Pseudomonadota > Gammaproteobacteria > Burkholderiales > SG8-41 > PALSA-1004. The sequence continues at coordinate 11,935 of JAIOOZ010000693.1, read as the reverse complement.
TGCCGCGTGCGCCCGCACTTTTCAAAAACCCGAGCGCCGGATTCAGCCAGTCGCGGCTGGGCCCGCCCTGCTTCGCGGCGATGATCTCCACCCGCTGACCGTTGGCAAGCGGCGTGTTGAGCGGCACCATCACGCCGTCGACCCGCGCGCCACGGCAGCGATGGCCGAGATCCGTATGCACGTGGTACGCAAAATCGATTGGCGTCGCGTCCCGCGGCAAATCGATGACGCGGCCCTGCGGCGTCAGCACGTAGATCGTGTCCGCGAAAAGCTCGCTGCGAAACTGCGCCGCGACGTCTCCCGCATCGGCGACCTCGTCCTTCCACTCCACGATTTGCCGCAGCCACGCGATTTTGTCGTCATAGCCGACGTCGCTGCGCACGCCTTCCTTGTAGCGCCAGTGCGCTGCGACTCCGTATTCGGAGTGCTGGTGCATCTCAAACGTGCGGATCTGGATTTCCAGCGGCTTGCCCTCCGCGCCGATGACGGCCGTATGCAACGAGCGGTAATTGTTGCCTTTGGGTTTGGCGATGTAATCGTCGAATTCGTTCGGCAACGGGCTCCATAAACGGTGCACGAGATCGAGCGCCGCATAGCAGTCCCTGATGTCGCCAACCAGCACGCGCACCGCGCGCACGTCGTAGAGCGCGTCGAAATCGACGCCCTTGCGCCGCATCTTGTTGTAGATGCTGTAGATGTGCTTGGGCCGGCCGCTGATTTCGGCCTTGATGCCTGCGCGAGCAAACTCTTCGCGCAGGCGCGCAATGGCCATTTCGATGTACTGCTCGCGGCCGCTGCGCTTTTCGTCGAGCAGGCCGGCAATGCGTTTATAGGTTTCCGGCTCCAGTATGCGCAGCGCCAGGTCCTCGAGTTCCCATTTCAGTTGCCAGACGCCGAGCCGGTTGGCGAGCGGTGCGTAAATGTCGCGCGCAAGGCGCGCCGTGTCGTGGCGCAACTGCGCATCGTCGCACTTGACGACGAAACGCAGGGTCTGCGTGTGTTCCGCGAGCTTGATCAGCACGACGCGCACGTCCTGCGCCATCGCCAGCAGCATTTTGCGCAGGCCTTCCAACTGCGCAGGCGCATCTGCGTTCCGCGCGCGGTCGCCCAGGCTTTCGATCATCGCCATGCGCGCGACGCCATCCGCCAGTTCCGCGACACGCGGCCCGAAGCGGTCGCGTATTTCCACCACGGCGTCGTGCTTCGCGGCCGCCGGCACCAACAGGCTCGCGGCCAGGCACTCGGCATCGAGCTTCAGATCGCGCAGCAGCGTGGCAGTGTTCAGCACGTGCTCCAGCGCCGGCTCCCCGCCCTTCGCAGTTTCCTCGTGCAACAACGGCGCCAGCCACTCGAGCACGCGCTTCAGCAAGTCGACATCAGCCGCCGGACAGTCGGCAGCGAGCGCGGCCATCCATGCCGCTGCCCGCTCGTGGTCGGGAGCCGTCACCAGTTTCAAATGCGTCACGCGTGCCATATGTCGATTTACATCGTCTGGGTTGCGAATTTTCCATGCTTTTTCATGCGGCCCGATTTTACGCGACTTCAACACCTGCGATAATCCGACATCATGAGTAAACGTTGCGCATGGGCGGACTCTACGCCGCTGATGACCCGGTATCACGACACCGAATGGGGCGTGCCTGTACATGACGACCGCACGCTGTTCGAATTCCTGACGCTCGAAGGCGCGCAAGCCGGGCTCTCGTGGAACACAATACTCAACAAGCGCGAGAACTATCGCGCCGAGTTCGCGAATTTCGATCCGCGCAAGGTCGCGCGCTACGACAAACGCAAAATCGCCGCACTGATGCTTGACCCGGGCATCGTGCGCAATCGCCTGAAAATCGAGTCCACGGTCAGCAATGCACGCGCACTTATTGCGGTGCAGCAAAAATTTGGCTCGTTCGACCAATTTATTTGGCAGTTCGTCGACGGCAAACCCAGGCGCAACCGCTGGCGCCATTTGCGCCAGGTTCCGACTTCAACCATAGTGTCAGATAAGATGAGTAAAGAATTGAAGCGTTTGGGATTTCGTTTTGTCGGCACCACTATTTGCTATGCCTTTATGCAGGCCACCGGCATGGTAAACGACCATCTGACAACCTGTTTTCGTGAAAAATCGGGCGCCCGCCCGCCTTCACGCAACTGTTGAAAAAATCACGGTTTCAGGTTGATAATAGAACCAATCCGCCGGCCGATAGACTGTCCAGACAGCCCGGCCACTGCAAACGCAACATAAAAACGATGGAGGCGCGCGATGTATCGAACGTTGATGCTGATTGCCGCTGGTTCGTTTGTAACGACCTGCCTCGCACAGAGCGCCGGAGATACAGTATCTCCGCCGGCTAATCTGCATCCGCCAATCAATCTCGACTCGGATACGTTGCGCGCGAGACTTGCGCCCGGCCAGCTTGGACTCAAGCCGCAGACTTCTAATCTTCCTGCCGGCATCACCTTGCCATTCGGCATCGACTACCACCGCGACACCAAAGGGCTGGTCATGCCGCTAGATCAGAAGAACGAATGGGGCGTCGGCGTCGGCCTCAATCTCAATTCTTCCTCGACAGTCGAATTGAGCCCGAGCAGCGTGCTGGGCCTGTCGCCCAAGCGCGCGCCGGGCGTCATGCTGAACAGGAAGTTTTAAATCCGGCGCCACGCGCGCCGCGCCCTGCACCGATCCTCTGCGTTGTTACAATGGGCCCTCCTGTGGAGGTTCCATGGCCGTTCCAAAATCATTCAGCTTCGACACGCTCTCACTGCACGCCGGTCAGCAGCCTGATCCGCTGTACGGCGCACGCGCAACGCCGATATATCAGACCACCAGCTTTGTTTTCAAGGACACCGACCAGGCGGCGGCGCTATTCAATATGGAGCGGGCAGGCCATGTTTATTCGCGCATCTCGAATCCCACCTGCGCGGTGCTCGAAGAGCGCATTGCGGCGCTCGAAGGCGGCGTTGGCGCGATAGCGGTAGCAAGCGGCCAGGCCGCTTTGCATCTCGCCATTGCAACGCTGATGGGAGCCGGATCGCATATCGTCGCCTCCAGCGCGCTTTATGGCGGCTCGCACAATCTGCTGCAATACACGCTGTCGCGCTTCGGCATAGAGACCACGTTTGTCGATCCGCGCGACGTGGATGCATTCCGCGCCGCGATCCGGCCGAATACGCGGCTGGTCTTCGGCGAGACGCTCGGCAATCCGGGCCTGGACGTGCTGGACATCCCACGCGTTGCGGAAGTCGCGCATGCCGCCGGGCTGCCGCTGCTGGTAGACGCCACTTTCACCACACCCTACCTGATGCAGCCTTTCGCGCTGGGCGCCGATCTTCTGTATCACTCGGCGACCAAATTTCTGGGCGGCCACGGCATCGCCATCGGCGGCGTACTGGTGGATAGCGGAAAATTCGACTGGGAAACGTCGGGAAAATTTCCGCTGCTGTCCGAGCCGTATGACGGATTTCACGGCATGGTGTTCGACGAAGAGTCGACCGTGGCTGCCTTCCTGCTGCGCGCGCGGCGCGAAGGCCTGCGCGATTTCGGCGCGTGCATGAGCCCCACCAATGCGTTCCATATTCTGCAAGGCATAGAAACGCTGCCGCTGCGCATGCAGCGCCACGTCGAGAACACGCGCAAGATCGTCACCTTCCTCGCCGCGCACGATGCGGTGGATGCAGTGGTCTATCCCGAATTGCCGCAGCATCCCGACCATGAGCTCGCCAAAAAACTGCTGCCCAAAGGCTGCGGCGCCATCTTCACGTTCAGCCTGAAAGGCGGACGTCCAGCGGGTCGCAGTTTCATCGATACGTTGCGCGTGTTTTCCCATCTGGCCAATGTCGGCGATGCCAAGTCGCTGGTGATCCATCCGGCGAGCACCACGCACTACCGCATGGATGAGGCCGCGTTGCGCAAGGCCGGAATCACTGCGGGCACCATCAGGTTGTCCATCGGGCTCGAAGATGCCGCGGACCTGATCGAAGACCTGAGCCGCGCGCTATACGCGTCGCAGAAAACCTGACGCGATGAAGCTCGACGTACTCGGCCGCAGCGCATACGCCTACACCGCCGGTCGCGCGCTGGACGCAGCGTTGCCAACCGTCGTATTCATTCACGGTGGTGAACAGGACCACAGCGCATGGGCGCTGCAAAGCCGTTACTTCGCATACCACGGCCGCAACGTGCTGGTTCCCGATTTACCCGGCCACGGCCGCTCTGCGGGCCCTGCGCTCGGGTCTGTCGCAGAACTCGCCGACTGGATTGCCAATTTGCTCGATGCTGCCGGTGTAGCTCAAGCCAGCGTCGCCGGTCACAGCATGGGCTCGCTGGTTGCACTCGAATTCGCAGCACGGCATCCGTCACGCGTCACCAGGCTCGCCTTGCTTGGGAGCGCAGCACCGATGGCGGTGGCGGCTCCGTTGCTCGAAGCCGCTCGCGCCAACGATCACGCGGCACTCGAGATGATCAACGTGTGGTCGCACGGCAATCGCGCGCAGATAGGCGGCAACACGGCGCCCGGCATGTGGATGCTCGGCATGAACATGCGCCTGATGGAGCGCCAGGCGCGCGATGTGCTGTACGCCGACTTCAAGGCGTGCAACGACTACACGGCGGGCGCCAACGCCGCTGGCAACGTCAAGTGCCCGGTGCTGGCAATTGCCGGCAATCGCGACCAGATGACGCCCTTGCGCGCGTCGCAGGAACTCGTGCAACGCATACCGCACGCCCGTTCGGTTGTGCTGGATGGTAGCGGCCACGCGCTGATGGCCGAGCAGCCCGATGCCGTGCTCGATGCGTTAATTGAATTTCTATGAACCGCACGCCTGCAGCCTAGTTACTCAACCTCGTCGTCACGCAAGTCGGGATTCGCCAGCGCCGCGTGCCAGTAGCGGCGATACAGCGCCCGATAGCGCTGCATGCTGACCTTGCCATCGCCCGCCACCTCAACGATCAAGGCGCCGTCGTAATCGGTGCGGTAGATGCGGCTGCCGAGGGTGCGATAGCGGTCAAGCACTTCGTCTTTGGGATGCCCGAAACGATTGCGGTAACCGGCAGCGACCAGTGCGATGTCGGGATTCACCTGCGCGACGAATTCCGCCGATGACGAAGTACGGCTGCCGTGATGAGGCACCAGCAGCACCTGCGCGCGCAGCTTGTCCGGTACGCTCGCCAGCATTTCACGTTCTGATTTTTGCTCAACATCCGCCGTCAGAAGGACGTTCACCCGCGCCGTGCTGATGCGCAATACGCAACCGCGGTCGTTGCTGCGAAATTTTTCGCGGGCATAGTGATCCGGCGCCGGATGGAGTATCTCGAAATCCACGCCGTCCCACTGCCAATGCATGCCTGCTTCGCATCTTTGCATCGACGCGGCCTGCGCAATTGCCGGGTGACCGGCTGGCATCGAAGTCGATATCCACTCCGGCGACAACGCCTGCAGCACGGAATTGGCGCCGCCACTGTGATCGTTGTCGCCGTGGCTGATGATCAAGCCGCTCAATGAGCGCACGCCGGCCGCTCGCAAGTAAGGCACGATGATACGGTTGCCACTGTCTATCTGCGGCCCGTAAGAGGGCCCCGCGTCGTAGACCAGGGAATGATGGCGCGTCTGCGCGACGACGGCGAGCCCCTGTCCGACGTCGAGCACCGTCAGCTTAAGCGCACCGTCTGCCGGCAATGCAGGTTCGACCAAAAACAAAGGCAGCAGTCCTGCCATGCCTATCCAGCGCGCCGGGAATCCGCGCGGCAACAGCAGCCACAGTATCGCCAGCATGGCAATGACGACTGTCCAGGCCGGCGGCGCGTGCTGTTGCCAGACCGCGAGCGGCACCGCGCTCATCCATTCAAGCATTTCGCCGCACACGGCCATCACTGCGTGCGCGACGTGCAGCACCAGATCGAACGGCAGCACCACGCCGATCAGGGTTAATGGCACGACAACGAGGCTGACGACCGGAATTGCAATTGCGTTGGCGAGTGGCGACACCAGTGATATCTGCTGAAACATTGCGAGCAATAGAGGAATCAATCCCAGCGTGATCGTCCATTGCACACGCGCCCATGCGCTGAACCAGTGCTCCTGCGCGATGCGTCCGGTCGTTACGTACATGATCAGGCCGACCGCGCCGAATGACAGCCAGAACCCAGGCGCCAGCACCGCCCACGGATCTATCGCAAGCACCACGAACAGCGCGGCGCTCAGCACAACCGAGGCCGAACTCAAACGTCCGCACCATAACGCTATCGCCACCACGGCGAGCATGTACACCGTGCGCTGCGCCGGCACCGCGAAGCCTGCCAGCCAGGCGTAGGTCAGCGCGGTCAGCAGCCCTGCCACTGCTGCCGCTTTGCGCGCCGGCAGGCGCAGTGTCAGGCGCGCGCTGCGGCACCACAGCCAATAGACCATGGCAAAAGCGAGGCCCGAGATCATCGTTACGTGCAGTCCCGAAATGCTCATCAGATGATTGACGCCGGTGCGCGTAAAGACCTGCCATTGCGCTTGGGTGATAGCGCGCTGGTCGCCGACCGCCAGCGCCGCCAGCACACCGGCATACGGCGCGTCGGTCAACACAGTCTGAATGCGGCTACGCACCGCCTCGCGCACTCTTTCGACCAGATATTGCGGCCGCGCGACCAATGTCGACAACCGCCGGTTCTCCTTGCCCGCCCGCACATAGCCGTTCGCGCGTATGTTGCGTTCGAGCAGCCAGGCCTCGTAGTCGAAACCATGTGGATTCAGCGTACCGTGCGGCCTTCGCAGCCGGACCGTCAATCGCCAGCGCTCGCCCGCGCGCAGTTCAGGCAATGCCGACGGACGCTCTTCGCGCGCCGCGTTGCCCCACCACGACAATGCGATGTGCGCCGGCACCACAGCTTGCGGGGTCAGCACGTTTTCGACGTCGAATTCGAAACGCACACTGCGCTCATATGGCTGCGGCATAGCCGCCACCACGCCGACTATCTGTATGTTTTCGCCTTCCCACTCGACCGGCAACGCGTCGCTCAAACGCAGTTGCGCCAGCCACGCCGCCCATAAAAACCCGCAGGCCGCGCAACACGCGGCGGCAGCCACGCGCCGGGAGCATAGCCAGAATCGCGCCCGCAAACGGCCCGCGAGCAGGACAGCCAACGCGGCCGGCAACGCCAGCCACCAGCCGTGCAGCGCCGGCAATTGCGCCTGCCCTTGCAGCCACCATACGCCCGCGGCGAAGCAGATGACGTAAAAGCGCATGAACAAATCACCGGTAGTCGATGTCAGTGGATATAACGCGCGAACGTGCCGGAAACGGTTAGGCCATTGGTCATAGAACAATGAAAGTCTGGACACCCGCTTCCTGAAAGCAAGCCCGGTTAAATGAAATCAATTAACGAGCACTACCCTAGGTAGAATGTCGCCACCCCATGCCTCGCAAGTTTTTCAGGAAGTACCTGCCCAGCCACGCCGCGATCAGCGAAAACCGCTACGTGGCGCGTTTCGGCTCGCTGCTGACCCACCACAACCTGTGGCATTTGCACCGCCGCTCGGTGGCGGGCGGTTTCGCGGTCGGCATGTTTGCCGGCATGATCCCGGGCAGCAATCCGGTACAATTCACCGCCGCGGCTTTGCTCGCGATCGGATTTCGCGTCAATCTGCCGATCTCGGTCATCGTCACGCTTTATTCGAACCCTTTCACCATCGTGCAGCTGTACTATTTTGCATTCAAACTCGGGCAACTGGTCGTGATGGACAGCGGAGCGACCATGCCGGAGATCGCGCTCCATCTCGAAGGCAAAGGCTTCAGGGAATGGCTGCCCGCCGCGCTTGACTGGCTTGCTTCAATCGGCAAGCCCCTGCTCATCGGCCTGCCGCTGCTCGCCCTGCTGCTGGCGGCGATCAGCTATCCGCTGGTACGCGTGGCGTGGCGTTGCTACGTCGTCCAGGCATGGCGGCGGCGCAAATTCAAAACCGCAAAGGCTACATGACATCATGACCGCTCCCCGCTACTGGAAAGAAGCCATACGTGAACTCTCAGCGTGCGATCCGGTGATCAAAAAACTCGTGGCGAAATCGAAAGGTCTTACACTGCGTTCGCGCGGCGACGCTTTCAATACGCTGGCGCGTTCCATCGTCGGCCAGCAGATTTCGGTCAAGGCCGCGCAAAGTGTATGGGACAGACTCGTTGTGGCGGTGCCCGAGATGCACCCGGAAATTGTCCGCAAGCACGACGCCGACGCGCTGCGCGCCTGCGGATTGTCGCGCAGCAAGGTCGTTTACCTGCACGACCTCGCGCACCACTTCGCCGAAGGCAAATTGAGCGTAACGCGCTGGGAACAGATGACGGACGACGAACTGATCGCCGAATTGACGCAGGTGCGTGGCATCGGCCGCTGGACCGCCGAAATGTTTCTGATTTTCTACATGACGCGCCCAGATGTGCTGCCGCTGGACGATATCGGCGTGCAGCGTGCCATGAGCCTGCACTACAACAACGGCAAGCCGGTGTCGAAACTCAAGATGACATCCATCGCCAAGCGCTGGCAGCCGTGGCGCTCGGTGGCGACCTGGTACATGTGGCGCAGCCTCGATCCGGTGCCCGTTGAATACTAGAAGCAGTCTCAAAAACAATCTGGAACCGCCGGTGAACGCGGATGAACGCAGATAAGCTCAAGAGATTTTGCGTTGGTTCGGAGCCAGGTTTGGAATTATGTCGGCGTTAATCGGCGTTTTCGGCGGTTGCTTGTCGGCGTAGTATTCTTGAGATTGGTTTAGTAGCCAGCTAGTCCGGCCGCATGCCGGAATCCCTTACGATCTTCGCGTATTTGACGAGTTCGGCCTTTACGAAAGCAGCAAGCTCTTCCGGCGTGCCGCCGACGGGGTCCGCTCCCTGCGCAACCAGCCAGTCGCGGAATTCAGGCACGCGCAGAACCTTCACCACCTCCGAATTGAGCTTCGCAACAATTGTCGCAGGCGTTCCCGCGGGAACGAACATGCCGTACCAGGTGGTCGCTTCGAATCCGGGAAACGCGGCTTCGGCTACGGTAGGCAATTCAGGCGCTGCCTGTGAGCGCCTGGCACCGGTAACCGCGATCGCGCGCAACCGACCGCTCCTGGCGAACGGCAGCGCCGAAGTGATGCTGCTGAACATGATCTGTGTCTCACCGCTGAGCAGTGCGGTGAGTGCAGGACCCGTGCCTCGATAAGGTATATGCACGAGTTTCGCATGCGCCGCATCGCCAAACATTACGCCCGCCAACTGGGCCGGCGTGCCGGTGCCCGATGAACCGTAGTTCAACTCGCCAGGCCGCCTGAGCGCCAGCGCAGCAAGTTCCTTCACCGTGCGTACCGGCAGTGAGGGATGCACGACGAGCAGATTAGGCAGCGATGCAATCTGCACAACCGCGACGAAATCCCTGATCGGATCGTACGGAACCTTCGCGTACAGGTTGGGATTGATTGCCAGCGTCGTGTTCGAACCGTTGAACACGGTGTAACCGTCGGGCGCCGCCTTCGCCGCCAGTTCCGCTCCAACCATCGTCGCGGCGCCGGCACGATTGTCGACTACCACTGTTTGTCCGAGCGCTTCGGTAAGTCTTGGCGCAAGCGCGCGCACCACCAAGTCCTGTCCGCCGCCGGGCGGAAACGGCACGATATAGCGGATCGGTTTAGACGGATAACCCTGCCCGGCTGCCTGTGCCGCCGCCAACGTCGCAATGCTGAACAAGACACAACGGAATCGTCCCACCTGTTTGCTCCCCGGCGTTGCTGATTACTCGCCTTCACCTTCGGCCGCGCAACCTTCCGCACGCCAGCGCAACATGCCACCATTCAGGTTGGCAATGTCGCGTATGCCCTCCTTCTGCAACATGACCACCGCCTGCGCCGAGCGCGCGCCTGAGCGGCAAACCGCGACCACCGGCCTGTCGCGGCTGATATCGGCGGCACGCTGTTTCAATTGGCCTAGCGGAATCAATCTTGCGCCGGCGATATGTCCGAGCGCGCCGGTGTATTCATTCGGCTCGCGCACATCGATGATTTCGACGCGGTCGGCGACTTCCTCGAGTGCGTGCGGCTGGATTTCCCAGATGCCGCCGAAGGTAAACGTCAGCGCCGCCCACTGCGGGTCGCTGTTGTCGGGTTGCGCGCCGACGGGCTGACCGCACAGCAGGTTGGCGGGCACTGCAACGTCGATCTGCTTGGGATGCGGCAAATTGAGGTTATGCATATAGCCGGCAAAATCGTCCACGCCGATGTCTCCGCCCAGACGCGGGTTGAAACGCCGTTCCTCCTCCACACTCGTCACCGTGACGCCGCGGTAATCGTGCGCGGGGTAAAGCAGGCAGGCCGCCGGCAATGAGAAAATATGCTCGCGCACCGATTTGAACATGACGCGCGGATCGCCCTGCTGAAAGTCGGTGCGCCCGCTGCCGCGTATAAGCAGGCAGTCACCGGTAAACGCCATGCTTTGATCGTCGAGCACGTAGGTCAAGCAGCCATTGGTGTGTCCGGGGGTCGCGCGGACTTCGACATACCGCTTGCCGAAAGCAATCCGGTCGCCGTGGTTGAGCCCGCGGTCCGCGCCCACTGCGCCGGCATTGGCCGCCAGCGCTATACGATTGCCCGCCCGCTGCTTCATCAGCCAGGCACCAGTCACATGATCGGCATGCACGTGCGTATCGAGCGTCCATACCAGGTGCAGATTCAGCTCATGCACCAGCGCGGCGTCGCGGCGCACCTGCTCGAAAACCGGATCGATCAGGACCGCTTCGCCGCTCGCACTGTCGCCCAGCAAATACGTATAGGTGGAAGACTGCGCGTCGAACAACTGGCGGAAGATCAGCATATATATATTCCTGAATCGGTATCTAAATTGGCCGCGGCTATCGCTTCAATCGATCCGCGCACCCGAATCCTTGACGGCCTTCGCCCACTTGGCGATTTCGGCGTGCACGAAACGCGCGAGTTCCGCCGGCGTCGACGATTCAACCTCGGCGCCGTCGTCGGCCAACCGCTGGCGCATTTCCGGCGTATTGAGCGCCTTGACGATTTCGGCATTCAGCCGGTCGACGATGGCTTTTGGTGTGCCTGCCGGCGCCACCACGCAATACCACGAAGTCGCTTCGAAGCCCGGCAGGCCCGACTCTATCATCGTCGGCACGTCGGGCAGCGCCGCCGAGCGCTTGGCGCCGGAGAGCGCAAGTGCGCGCACCTTGCCGCTCATGTGCAACTGCCGGCTTGACGGAATCTGCGCCACCATCATATCGATTTCGCCGCCGAGCAGCGCAATCATGCCCGGTCCGCCGCCCTTATACGGCACGTGCACCATGTCGAGCTGGGCGGCGCTCATCAGCATCGCGCCGGTCATGTGGTTGGAACTGCCGTTGCCCGACGAGCCATACGTCATCTTGCCGGGACGCGATTTCGCCAGCGTGATGAACTCCTGCAGTGTCTTGGCCGGCACCGCGAGATTGACGACGATCACTAGCGGCACCTTGGCCACCAGCGTAATCGGCGCAAAGTCTTTTTCCGGGTTGAACGGCAGCTTCTTGCCGTAGAGAGTGACGTTGATCGCCATCGGGCTGACCGGCGCGAGCAATATCGTATAGCCATCCGGGGCCGATTTGGCGGCAATCTCGGCGCCAACATTGCCACCGGCGCCGGGGCGGTTGTCTGCAACCACGGTCTGCCCGAGATATTCGGTAAGCTTCTGGGCGAGCGTGCGTGTCAGCAGATCAGTCGCGCCGCCGGGCGCATAAGGAGCAATAAACCGGATTGATTTTTCCGGATAGCGTTGCGCGAACGCCGAATACGATACCAGCGCAATTGCGGCCGCGGCCACCCCTGTCATCCATAGTCGCATTGACTCCCCCGCTTCCTGTCGTCTGCCAGCATGCGGCAGTTATGGCGACATTCTAAACGGGAATCAGCGAACGGCCTTGATCGGAATTTCTCTACGCGGCAGCCGG
>JAIOOZ010000658.1 GCA_021414185.1 Betaproteobacteria bacterium | reverse complement strand
GCCGGTCATGCCCTCGTCCGAATAAACCAAACATCCCTGATCTCCCCTGACCGGCGCCGCGCGTTCAGTCCTTCGCCGGCGACAGTATTCGCCCCATCGCATCGGCCGCCGCGCGCAGTTCCGGAACGCAGGTCAGCAATTCGTCCAGCGAGCGGCGTGCGGTCGGCGCATGGCAGGCGACGGCGGCCACCAGGCTGCCATCCTTGCCGCGCACGGGGACAGCCACGGCGACCATGCCGAGCACGAACTCCTCGTTGTCGATGCCGACGCCACGGCGGGCGATGCGTTCGAGTTCCTCTTCCAGCTCGCGCCGTTCGGTGATGGTGCGCGGCGAATGCCGCGTCAGCTGCAACTGGGCCAGGATACTGCGCCTTTCGAGCAGCGGCATGGAGGCGAGAAAGAGCTTGCCGCTGGCGGTGCAGTGCATCGGTACCCAGGTACCGGGAGGCAGGTGCATGCGCAGTGGCGCGGTGGTGTCGATGCGCTCGACGTAGAGCACGCGGCCGGCATCGGGCACGGTCAGGTTGCAGGTTTCCCCCAAAGAGCGCACCAGGTTGCGCAGCACGGCGCGGCACTCGCGACGGATATTCGAGCCGCGCAGCATCCGCAGCGCAAGCGTGGTGGCGCGGGTGCCCGGCACATAGCCGCGTTCGGCCGGCATGTGCAGCAGGTAGCCCTGGGCTTCCATCGACCGCAGCAGGCGCATCAGGGTGCTCTTCGGCACGCGCATCGTAGCCGCGAGTTGGGCCAGCGTCAGCGGCTGCGAGGCCTCGCTGAGATGCTCCAGCACGGTCAGCGGCCGCAGGCGGCGGATGTCCTCGCCGGCGTTGCCGTCGGCGGCTTCAGGCGCTTCGCCGACGCCGGATTCGACCCAGGCGGTGGAGTTGTAGTGGCCCGTAAGGGGCTTGCTGCGCTTGATTGCCGTCTCCTCTGCGAGTGTTCCCGTCGCGCCGCCTTCGGCGCTCGGGGGTCGGGGGTCGGGGCGAAGCATACCGCGTGAATCCCCGGCCGGTACCGGTGATCCCTGGGCTGTATCAGGCCCGGCACACGAGGTGGCTCTCCAGGCGGACGACACCGGCCGTGGCCTCGGCGGCGGCACGCGCCGCCTCGACCTGCAGCGCCGAATCGACCACGCCCCAGATTTCGACCACGCCGGCGGTGACCGTAACGTTGACCAGGTGCATCGGCAGCTCGGCTTCGGCCAGCGCATCCAGCAGCAGGGCGCGCAGGGCCGTGTCCTCGACGCGGACGCCGGTGGGCTTCTGCCAGGTGGCCACGCCGCGCAGAAGGTTGGCGCGGCTGACGATGCCGACCAGCCTGTTGCCTTCGAGCACCGGCACGCGCTTGATGTGGTACTTCTCCAGCATGGAGGCAATCTCGGTGAGCGGGGTATCCGGTCCGACGGTGATCACGTCCTTCGTCATCACGTCGCGCGCGCGGCGGCCGAACTCGCGCAGGTAGCGTTCCGCCGGTTCCTCCGGCGTAGCAAGCAGGCGCAGCCACCACGAGGGGCGGCGGCGAGTTTCGGCTTCGGCGCGGTGGATCAGGTCGCCTTCGCTGACGATGCCGACCAGGCTGCCGTCGTCGGCAATCACCGGAATCGCGCTGATGTGCGCGTCGAGCATGGTGCGGGCGATCTCGCCGACATCCGTTTCCGGTGTCACGGTGAGGATCGCCGTGGTCATCACATCCCTGGCAAGCATGGTTGGTTCCCTCCAGTTTTTGTCCGCATGGCGCCGTTCAGCGCGTGACCAGCCAGGTCGCCAATTGCGGGAAGGCCATCACCAGCCCGACCCCGACGATCTGCAGCACCATGAACTGGGACATGCCGGCATAGATATCCTTGAGCTCCCATTGCGGCACCACACCTTTCAGGAAGTAGGCCGAAAGGGCCACCGGCGGCGACAGCCAGGCGGTCTGCAGCGTCATCGCGACCAGGGTGCAGAACCAGATCAGGTCGATGTTCGCCGCCTGGACGATGGGCAGCACGATGGGCACCACGATCAGCACGATGGGCACCCATTCCAGAGGCCAGCCGAGGACGAAGATCAGGCCGAGGATGACGATCAGCATCAGTGTCGGCGGCAGGGCCAGGCGGGTGAGCAGGCTGGCCAGGTAGTCGGCGCTGCCCAGGCGCGAGAAGACGGCACCGAACAGGTTCGATGCGGTCACCAGCATCAGGATCATGCTCGACACTTCCAGCGTCTGGAAGGCCGAGCGGCGGATCTTGGCGATCGTCATGCGCCGGCTCAGCAGCGTCAGGATGAAGACCGCGGCGCAGCCCACGGCGCCGGCATCGGTCGGTGTGGCGATACCCATCAGGATCACGCCGAGCGTGGCGATGATCACGACGATCACCGGCACGACGCCGATCAGCAGATCTTTCACCACGGCGGTCATCGAGGTGGCGCGCATTTCCGGTGGCAATGCGGGGCCGAGCGCCGGATTGAGCCAGCAGCGCACCAGGCACCAGGCGGTGAAGATTGTGGAAAGCAGGACGCCCGGTAGTACCGCTGCGGCGAACAGGTCGGTCGCCGGCACCCCGACTACGGGCCCCATGACGATCAGCATCACTGACGGCGGGATCAGGATGCCCAGCGTGCCGCCCGCGGCGATCGCTCCCGCGCTCATTTTGGTGTCGTAGCCGCTCTTGATCATGGCCGGCCCGGCCATGACGCCGAGCAGGGTGACCGAGGAACCGACGATGCCGGTCGCCGCGGCGAATATCGTCGCCGTGATTAGCACGGCGAGGTAGAGAGAGCCGCGTAGTCCGGCCAGCAACTGCTGGATGCCGGTGAACATGCGTTCCATCAGGCCCGACTGTTCGAGCAGGAAGCCCATGAAGAGGAAGAAGGGGATCGACGCCAGCACCGTGTCCTTCATCACCGAGAAGGTTTGCAGCACGGCGAGGTCGAACACCATCGGGCCGTAGGCGATGAAACCCGTGCCCAGTGCCACGGCGCCGAGCGTGAAGGCGATCGGGAAGCCGATGAAGATGATGCCGAACAGGGCCGCCAGGGAAACCAGGCCGAAGACCTCATTACTCATGTCAATTCCCTGACCAGGCCGACATGGCCCGCGCCGTCCGCCCAGCGCCCGTTGATGGCAGCATCGAGGCTCTTGCAGAACTCGGAAAAGCCCTGGATCGCCAGCAGCAGGCCGGTCAGAGGCATGGCGGCCTTGAAGGGCCAGGTAATGGGCATCCACGGGCTGCTGACGAAGCGCTCGCCGGTCATGAAAGCCTTGAGGAAGTAACCCCAGCCGAAATACAGGAAGATCGCGGCGAAGGGCATGAACATGACGATGTAGCAGACGGCATCGACGATGCCCTGGGTGCGCGGCGACCAGCCGCCGTACAGCGAATCGGTGCGGATGTGGCCCTTGGCCTGTAGCGTGTAGGCCGAGCCGAGCATGAAGAAGGCGCCGTAGAGCATGAAGGTCATGTCGTAGGCCCACAGCGTCGGGGCGTCGAAGACATAGCGCGCCACGACCTCATAGACGAGGGACAGCACCATGGGGATGATCAGCCAGGCCGTCAGCTTGCCGGTCCAGATGGCGATCGGATCGAGCTTGTGCGCGATCCGCATCAGTAGTGAGGGTTGTCCGGTCATGTGTCCTGTATCCGAGCTATATCCAGCAGAGTGGGTGCGGTGCACGACCTCCATCGTGCACCGCTGTGCGTGGTGGCGATGCTACTTGCCGCTTGTCGCTTCGGCGCCGAGGCCATAATACAGGCCGTTGATCTTGGTCCAGTAGGGCACTACGACCTTGGCATAGGCGCGCTGCGATTCCAGGACCTCCTTGAACAGGGGATTGCGTGTGGCTTCACGGTCATACACGAGATTGGTCGCCTTGAGGAAGGCCGAGAAGAACTCCTTCGGCGTGTCATGCACGATGACCTTGTGATCCTTCTGCAGCTTTTCCAGTGCCTTTGCGTTGCGATCCACGTTGAAGGTATAGGTCTCCGCGATCGTGGCCATTACGGCGCCCTCGATCACCGCCTTCAGGTCTGCCGGCAGCTTGTTCCAGACGGTCTTGTTGATCAATATCTCGCCGATGTCCGACGACTGGTGCAGACCCTGCAGGTAGTAGTGTTTGAATACGTTGTGGAAGCCGAGAATCATGTCGTCCGCCGGGCCGATCCATTCGGCGGCATCGATGACTCCGCGCTGTGCGGCCGGAACGATTTCGCCGCCCGGCATGGCGACGGCATTGATCCCCATTTCCTTGAAAATCTCTCCGGTCAGTCCCGGTGGCGAGCGGTATTTCATCTTCTTCATGTCGGCGATCGAACTGATCGGCGTCTTGAACCAGCCGAACGGGTCGGGACCCATCGGTTGCATCATGAAGGGTTTGATGTTCATCTTCAGGCCACTCTCATAGAGTTTCTCGTACAGCACGTTGCCGCCGCCCTGAGCCAGCCAGGCCATGTGCGACATCTGGTCCATGCCGGTGCCTGCGCCCGCCGCCGGATTCGAGAACAAGGCCGCCGCACTGTTTTTGCCTGACCAGTAGTGCGTCCACGCAAAACCGCCATCGACCACGCCCTTGTCAACGGCATCGAGGATCTCGAAGGCGTTGACCACCGCGCCATCGGGCAGGATTTCCATTTTGATGCGGCCGTTGGACATCTTGTCCACGCGGTCGCCAAAGCGCTTCATCAAGTCGAAATAGATGCTCGCGGTCGGAACCGCCGTCTGGATTTTCATCCGTGTCACCTGCTGCGCCTGGGCCATGCCGCCGGCGGTTACCAGCACTGCCGCAGCCACCCCCACCAAAAGTTTCCGTATCAAAGTCGCCATCATTGCCTCCTCCGTTATTGGTGAACCATCGGAACCCCGACCCGTCGGGTCAAAACGGCTCCACTATTGCCTCATGGGCAATTCCTTATTGACCGGCATCCTCGCGAATCATGTCGGCGGCCTTTTCGGCGATCATTATGGTTGGCGCGTTGGTGTTGCCTGAGACGATCTCCGGCATGATGGAAGCATCCACCACGCGCAGCCCGGAAATGCCGCGCACCTTGAGGCGTTCATCAACCACCGCCATTGCGTCATTGCCCATCCTGCAGGTGCCTGTCGGATGATAAATCGTCTGGCTGTAACGTCTTGCGGCATCGAGCAATTCTTCATCGGTCTGGAATTGCGCGCCCGGAACAAACTCGGAAAGTATGTGCGGGGCCAGCGCGGGTGCCTGCGCGATCCGGCGCGCCGCCCTGATGCCACCGATCACCACCGGATGATCGCGGTCATCCGAAAGATAGCCCGGATGGATTGCAGGGTAATCGCGGGCATCGGCCGAGCGGATCGCGATCCGACCGCGGCTGAACGGGCGAAGTTGGCAGACCGAGGAGGTAAAGGCGGAAAAGCGGTGCGGCCCTTCGCCCGGCTTGTCAGCACTCAAGGGCTGCATGTGGAACTGGATGTCCGGCCGGGTCACATCGGATCCAGAGCGGGTGAAGATGGCGACCTGGCTTGCCGCCAGCGTGAGCGGCCCGGTCCTGGACAACATGTACTGGATGCCGATCCACAATTTGTTGAGCGGATTGTTGACCTCGTCGTTCAGCGTACGCTCGCGGGTCTTGAAGACCAGGCGTACCTGAAGATGATCCTGGAGGTTTTCTCCCACCCCCGGCAGGTCAAGCACTACCGGCACCCCCGCATGGTGCAGAAGATCGGCGGCGCCAATGCCGGAACACTGGAGTAACTGCGGCGAGCCGATGGCACCGGCCGCGAGAATCACTTCTGCTCTCGCCATGCCCTGCCGTGCCTGTCCGCCCTGGATGAATTCGACACCGACAGCCCGTTTGCCGTCGAACAGTACCCGCGTCGTTTGGGCGCGGGTTTCAACCCGCAGATTCGGGCGACGGCGGGCGGGCTTGAGGAAGCCTTTGGCGGTGCTCCAGCGCAATCCCTTGTGGGCCGTCTGCTGGAAATAGCTGACGCCTTCCTGCTTGGCGCCGTTCGGATCGTCGTTGAAGGGGATGCCGATTTCCTGGGCAGCCCTGACGAAGTACTCTGCAATGGGGCGATTCAGGCGCAGATCGGAAACCTTCTGCGGCCCGCCGACTCCGTGATAGGTGTTGGCTCCGCGCTGCTGGTCTTCGGACTTTCTGAAGTAGGGAAGCACATCGTCGTAGCTCCAGCCCTTGTTGCCCGTCGCGGCCCAGTGATCATAGTCCTCCCGCTGCCCGCGGATATAGAGCAAGCCATTGAGGGAACTGGAACCACCCAGCACCTTGCCTCGAGGCCACTGCAACTGGCGATTGGCGATGCCCGGGTCGGGCTCGGTGACATAGCACCAGTCCAGCTTCGGGTCATGCATTGTCTTGAAGTAGCCGACTGGTATGTGGATCCAGGGATTCCAGTCTTCACCCCCTGCCTCCAGCAGCAAGACGGTGGTCCGCGGGTTTTCCGACAGCCGGTTGGCCAGGACAAATCCAGACGATCCGGATCCGACTACGATGTAGTCGAAAGCGAAAGACATTTTGCGGCTTCTCCCTTTTTATATCGTTCCGACCAATCGACGGTGGGTCAAAATGTGGAATGTTATGTTTCAAAAACGCGCCGACGAACTATCGCCAACATTCCTTGGTGATGGCAAGAAGAATCGATGGGGAGATGAGGAAATGAAACGAAAAGCCCGTGTATCGGCCAAAAATCGATACGGCCCTTGCGTGTCAATGGTTTCTGGAGATTGCCATGCGGTTGGAACAGCAGAGCCTGTCGCCCTGCTCGGGCCTTGCTGCCACCATAGCCCCTGAATCGCCGTAGTGCCGGCGCCGACTTTTATCCGGCGCCGGCCCGCGCCTATCCGCCGAAGAAATCCTTGACGCGATCGAGCCAGCCTTGAGCGCGCGGGCTGTGGCGCTGAGCGTTGCCTTTGCTGATTTCCTCGAATTCCTGGAGCAGTTCCTTCTGCCGGTCGGTGAGGCTGACCGGGGTTTCCAGCACCACGTGGCAGAGCAGGTCGCCGTGGGCGATGGAGCGCACGCCCTTGATGCCCTTGCCGCGCAAGCGGAAGACCTTGCCGGTCTGGGTTTCGGCC
>JAIOOZ010000657.1 GCA_021414185.1 Betaproteobacteria bacterium | reverse complement strand
GCGGCTGCGCGGGGAGTTTTCGCGCGCCGGAATCAGGGCCGATATCAGCGGCCGGCCCAAGCATATCTACAGCATCTATAACAAGATGCGGCGCAAGGGGGTCGATTTCGACGCGCTCTACGACGTGCGCGCAGTGCGTGTTCTGGTCGATGACATCAAGAACTGTTACGCAGCGCTCGATCTTGTGCATCGTTTATGGAATCCGCTGCCGAACGAATTCGACGATTACATCGCCAGACCCAAGGGCAACGATTACCGTTCGCTGCATACCGCGGTCGTCGGTGCAGAGGGCAAACCTCTGGAAATCCAGATCCGCACGTTCGAAATGCACCAGCACGCCGAATATGGGGTCGCTGCGCACTGGCGCTACAAGGAAGGCGTGCGCAGCGACGTCAGCTATGACGACAAGATCGCGTGGTTAAGGCAGATCGTGGAGTGGAAGGACGAAGTGGCGGATGCAGGAGATATCGCGGCGCAGTTTCGCAGCGAGCTGTTTGCGGACACGATATACGTGCTGACGCCGCAAGGCCGCGTCATTGATTTACCGCGGGACTCGACGCCTATTGATTTTGCGTATCACGTGCATACGGACCTCGGCCATCGCTGCCGCGGCGCACGCGTCAACGGCGCTATGGTGCCGCTCAATACGCCGCTTGCCAACGGTCAGCAGGTTGAGGTCATCGCCGCGAAGCAGGGCGGGCCCAGCCGCGACTGGCTGAACCCGGCGCTCGGTTTTCTGAAGAGCGCGGGTGGACGCGGCAAGGTCAGGCAATGGTTCAATCGCCTGAACCACGAGGTCTCGGTGGCGGAAGGGCGCGAAATCCTGGAAAAAGAATTGCAGCGAGAGGGCATGACGGGAGTCAATCTCGACAAGTTTGCGCAGGAGTTCGGGTTTGCGAAGCTGAATGATTTTCTGGCCGAAATCGGCCGCGGTGAAATCAGCCCGCGCCAGATGCAGACTGCGTTGCGCGTCGAGGACGCGTCGCCGCCGGCGATCGACGAGCAACCGATAGTCAGAAAACCGCGCGCGCAGCCGGGTGGCATATTGATTGTGGGCGTCGATAAACTGCTCACGGTGCCGGCGCGATGCTGCAAGCCGGCACCGCCCGATGCCATCATCGGTTTTGTGTCGCGCGGACGCGGGGTCACGATACACCGGCGGGGTTGCGTGAACGTAAAACGGCTCTCTTCGGAGCGGTTGATCGCGGCAGACTGGGGCGTCTCCGCGGAGGCGACGTTTCCGGTCGACGTCGTGATCGAGGCGGGCGACCGCACCGGTCTGCTGCGTGATATCACCGAGATATTTTCGCGCGAGCACATCAACGTCACCGCCACCAATACCGCGAGCCGCGATGCTTCCGCGCGCATGCTGCTGACCGTCGAAATCAGTAATCTGAATGAACTGAATCGCGTGCTGGCCTTGATCGCCAACGTGCCGGGTGTCGCGCGCGCAGCGCGGCGCTAACCGGTAAATTTAACAGTCAGCGGCGCGACCGGCAGGCCGCTGATTTCCGAAGTCCAGGTTTCTCCGGGCGCGACCGGAAGCGCCGCGGTCAAGGTGCCCGTGGTAATGATTTCACCGGTGGCGAGCCCATCGAATTGCGGCTGTGTGGCGAGAATGTCGACTAGAAAGGCCAGTGCCAGTGCCGGATGGTCGAGCGCGTTGCTGCCTGCGCCGCGATCACGCACGGTGCCGTTGCACGACAGCGCGACTTTGCAGTCGCGAATCTGTATTGCCAATTGCGGAATATCGGCCGGCTTAAAAGAGTAGGGCTCTCCTACGACCAGGCGCCAATGCAACGACTGGTCCGCCGCCGAATCGGCGGACTTGAATTTCCAGTTCTCGTAATGACAATCGACGATTTCGAAACTCGGCGCCAGCCATTCGATCGATTGCAATATCGTCGCAGCATCGCGGCAACCGGCGGGCACCGGGCCGCGCAGCTTGAAGGCGATTTCCGGCTCCAGCCGCGGCGATACGCTGCCGCGCAAGGACAGAGTTGCATGATTATCTTTCGCATAAGAGAGCGTGCTGTTGTATACCGGCGCCCATATCGGCGAAGTGGCGCCGTATTCCGCCCAGATGTTGCGATTGGTGAATCCGATTTTGCGGCCGACGCAACGCTCGCCGCGCGCGAGGCGCATGGCGACGATATCCGCGAGCACACCGTATGCCGCATCCCAATCGAAGCATCGGTCGCGTTCGGTGGGCGTGGGAATCAGTGTGCCCTGATCGTAAGCCGCCAGTAGTTCGCGGGCCGTCCTGTGGACGTTAGTCAAATTCATGTCTTGTCTCGGCGCCCGCTGCGCTTTATCTGGCGCAGCGAAACCCGATATTGTGGTGCCCTGCTGCCGGGTTACGCGATAAATAACGCCCGCGCTGCGTGGTGGTAATCTCGTCGGCAGAGGAATCGTGCCCGCCGCCGCGCGTGCCGCGCACCGGGCCTGACTGCAAATCTTCGCGACCGTCATGTGCATCAAAAGGGTAGGGCCGGTATGCGCTGGATACCCATTCCCAGGTATTGCCGGCCATGCCGACTGCCCCATACGGACTGCTGCCGGCGGGAAATTCTTCCACCGGTGCCGTTTCGTTGAATCGCGCTGAAAAATGCGCGCGCGTACGGTCTGGCGGCATATCGCCCCACGGATATTTTCTGCCGTCGGTTCCGCGGGCAGCCTTTTCCCATTCGGCTTCGTTGGGCAGCCGTTTGCCGCGCCATGCGCAATAGTTGCGCGCACCTGACCAGGTGGCCTCGACGACCGGATGATTTGCGTAACCCTGGTCAGCGCTCCAGCGGGAGCCTTGCTGGTGTATGCGCGCGTCGGCATCGTCGAAATCGTACAGGCGTTCACCTTGCTTGTTGCGCGACCCCACTGCGTTCAGAAATTCCGCGAACTGCGCGTTCGTCACTGCCAGGCGATCAATCGAAAACGCCGCGAGGTTGACTTGGTGCGCGGGCCGTTCGTCAGTCGGGCCTTCATGGCTGCCCATCGTGAATGTCCCTGCCGGCACGCTCACCATGTCTGTCCTTCCCAGGTCGTCGGCAGCCAAAGCGGCGGCCCCGGTGCATGCGCAGAAACTCAACGCCACTGCCATTTTCACGTCGCGCCTTCAACCACGATCATTTCAGTCTTGGCAGTGCGTTGACGCAGTGCCTTGGCGTCGCGGTATTCGTCCGACGCCCACCATTGCTTGGCGCGTTCCACGCTCGGAAATTCGAGCACGACCACTCGCTTGGGCTGCCACGAACCTTCCAGCGTTTCACACGCGCCGCCCCTGACCGCAAATTTACCGCCGTAAGCGGCCAGCGATGCGGGCACCATTTTCTTGTAGTCGTCGTAGCCCGCAGGATCGGTGACTTCGACTTGCACGATGATGTAAGCTGACATTCGATCTCCCCGCAGCGTCTGACGGCATATTTTGGATGCACTATATGGCGCGGCCGGATTCGTCGCAACCGGGACGCAGACCGCATCAAATTCCGCGTAAACAGGCATTTAATTGAACGACTGCGCAGCATCAGGTAGAATACCAGGCTTATAGGCGCGTAGCTCAGCTGGTTAGAGCACCACCTTGACATGGTGGGGGTCGTTGGTTCGAGTCCAATCGCGCCTACCAACGAATGCAATACGGAAAGAGAGCGTTATGACACCGCGAACTTGCACGTCGTCCCTACGACTCTAGTCGTGCTGTTTTTCGCGGTCTGGAAAAAAGTGCGGCTGGCCCGCGCTTTTTTTTCGTCTTTTCGTCGAGTAAATCAAAATGCCCAATATCAAACTTCCCGACGGTTCGGTCCGTCAATTCGATAAACCGGTGGCGGTTGCCGCGGTCGCTGCCGCCATCGGCCCCGGTCTGGCGAAGGCCGCGCTGGGCGGCAAGGTCAACGGCGCGCTGGTCGATACGTCGTTCGTCATCGACAAGGACAGCGATCTCGCCATCATCACCGACAAGAACCCGGAAGGGCTGGACCTGATTCGCCATTCCACTGCGCATTTGCTCGCTTACGCGGTCAAGGAATTGTTTCCCGATGCGCAGGTTACGATAGGCCCGGTCATCGACAACGGCTTTTACTACGACTTTTCCTATAAGCGTCCGTTTACGCCGGACGACCTCGCGGCGATTGAGAAAC